>NZ_JAUBOJ010000400.1:4433-6567 GCF_036700185.1 Microcoleus sp. BM001215392
CCTGATTTTTCGTACTTCGCTGAAAATATTCGTAGAAACCCGGTTTCTCGCTACCCGCGCCCATTCCCCATGTACTAACTTATCAACTGCTTAAAGGCATCGTGTTCGCGAATCTTCTCCAAATCAGCTTCATTTTTTGCCAACTCTTTGCACAAATTTGGATTGAGATTGAGGGCGCGCTTTAAATTTTCAATTGCTAAATCAATTTTACCTTGCAGGGCATAACATCGGGCTTTATTATACCAAATTCTGTAAAAATCAGGCCTAATTTTAGCAGCCTTGTCGTAGGAATCGATCGCAGCTTCGTACTTTTGCAATTTGGACAGTGCCACGCCTCGATTGTTCCAAGCGTCTGTATAATCATTTTTGACTTGTAGGGCTTGATTGTATGAAATTACTGCTTGTTCGTATTCCTGCATTTTGGAAAAAGCAACGCCTCGGTTGTTCCAAGCGTCGGCATAATCTGGTTTTGCCTGAATTGCTTGTTCGTAACAGCCGATCGCCTCCGGGTACTTCTGCAACTCCAACAATACCACACCTCGGTTGTTCCAAGCGTCTGGATAGGTCGGGCGAAGTGTGGTAGCTTGTTCGTAGGATGCGATCGCCTCGTCGTACTGCTGCATTCGAGTCAGTACAACTCCCCGGTTGTTCCAAGTATCGGCTAAATCCGGCTGAATTTGCAGGGCTTTGTTGTAAGCTGCGATCGCATCTTCGTAGCGGTTTTCAAAGAAACAAGCATCTCCCTGTTTAGCATAGTCTGCCGCCGTCAATAACTCTTGATAATTGCCGTAGTTAACCGGAGCAAATTCTTGAATTTGGGCATCGGGTAATAACAAATCTGTTTCTACATCGGCTGGGTGATTTTGGTATTGAATTTCACCTAAGATACTTTCAGCATCGGAAATTAATAGTTTTAATTCAGAAATTGTATCGTAGTGGAGACTTTCGATTTCTTGGCGAGCAATTGTTGTCTGCTTGGACAATTTGTTTAACAAAAACCAAACAGCGACTCCGGCTGCTGTCGGAAACAAAGTTAAGGCAATTACCAACCCGTTGAGTAGTACCGCCGTGCGCCCAAAAGCGATGTCAACTTCTTCTTGAACTCGATCGCGAATTTCGTCTTTGAGTTGCTGCTGGGGCAATTCCTGCGCCACCAAGAGTGCAGCCTTCGCTTGGGACGCAGAAACGCTACTGGTGCAGACTAGAATAGTCAAAAGGGCGATCGAGCTAATACTTGTTCTAAAAATACTTGACAAACGCATTGCCTTAGTGATACGCACCTGATTTGCGATTTTCATATGTCAAGAGATGCTGGTAAAGATGATCTCAGCCTAGCCGATTTATTCAAAAACTATTAAATACAGGATATCTGTTGTGCAGTCCCCTCCAATTAAGTGTTTGACGCAAGAATTGCTAGACGAAGTTGCAGCTTCCTCCCGCAGCAACCCGCGCGGGCGACAAAACTACAATTTCCACGATTTGTCAGAAAAGGTGCAGCGGTTTGTCAACGTGCTGCAAATGGGTACTTACGTTCGCCCTCACCGACACCTGCGCCCGCCGTCGGTTAATGGTTTTGAATTTTTTGTGGTGATTCAAGGAGAAGTGGGTATTCTGATTTTGAACGAAAACGGTCACATCTTGCGATCGTTGCGAGTCAGCGCCGCCGGGCCCACTCGCGCTGTGGAACTTCCCGAGGGTACTATTCACACGTTGGTAGCTTTGGTACCGGATACCGTGATTTTGGAGTTCAAGGAAGGGCCCTATGAGGTGGCTGCGGATAAAGACTTTTTGCCCGATTTTCCGGCTGAGGGTACTGAGGCGGCCCGGGAATTAGTCTTGATTTGGGAAGCGGAATTTAAATCAGAAGTTACTGGTTATTAGTTATTGGTTATTGGTTATTTGTGATGGGTGATGGGTGATGGGTGATGGGTAATTGGTTATTAGTTATTAGTTGTTAGTTGTTAGGAAGAAGGAAGAAGGAAGATAAAATTAATGGTTTCAGCAATTAAGAACGTGCTAACCATCGGTCGCAGTTGACTAATGACTACCCTTCGACTTCGCTCTGGGTAAAATGGCAACTGACCAATAACCAATAACCAATAACCAATAACCAATAACCAATAACCAATAACCA
>NZ_JAUBOJ010000401.1:0-6550 GCF_036700185.1 Microcoleus sp. BM001215392
TCTCTACTTGTTGGGGACTCATGCCGACTCCCGTATCTGCGATCGCAAAGCGAATGCGGGATCTAAAAACCGATTTTTCTGCTGCTGGATTTTCCCTATAATCTACATTTTTATCGCTCGCCGAGTCACTTCTTTCTACCGTAAATCTCACCTGATCCTGTTCTGTGAATTTAATAGCATTTCCCAACAGATTAATCAATACCTGACGCAAACGCTTTTCATCGGTAATGACTCCCATAGGTAAGTTTTCATCGAAGAAGAAGTCGAAGCTAATTCCTTTTTGTTGGGCGCGAATCGAGTTGATTTCGACAATTCCTTGCAGAAACGAAGGGAAATGTAGGGAGCTGGGATATAGTTCTAATTTCCGGGCTTCGATTTTAGATAGGTCAAGGATATCGTTAATTAGGGTGAGCAGGTGGGAGCCGCACTTGTAGATAATGTCAACTCCATTAAGTCCTTTAGAGTCGATGGATTCGTTGCGTTGCAAGATTTGAGCGTAGCCGAGGATACCGTTGAGGGGCGTGCGGAGTTCGTGGCTCATGTTGGCGAGGAATTCGCTTTTGGCGGCGTTGGCGTTGTCGGCGGTTTCCTTGGCGTCTTGAAGTTCGAGTGTACGTTCGGTAACGCGGTCTTCGAGGACGGTGAAGGATGTTTTGAGTTGGGCGGCCATTTGGTTGAACGATCGCGCTAACCCTGATAATTCTTTGATGTCGTTGATTTCGACGGTGCGATCGAGGTCTCCGCTGGCGATCGCCTCACTGGCTTCATTTAATCTGCGGATGGGTTTGGCAATCCAATTGGCAGTTATAATTCCTAATCCTGTGGCGATACCTAAGGCCAACAAACACAAGAAGATTGTAATCTGGGTATTTGTATTAATCTGTTCCATGAAGTCTGATTCTGGAACCACGACTACAATCAACCAATCAAGTCCTTGAGGATCTTGAAATGGCAAAACTTGGATAAATTGGCGATCGCCAGACAACCTAAAATCTAGTTTTTGTCCACCTTTAATATTATTTAAATTACCAAATTTTTGGGTTAAAATTTTAGCGGTTGAACTAATTAGCAGGTCGCTACTCTCGGCTGCTTTAATTCGCTGTGGTTCTATATTCGGCTGACTTGAACTGAATATCTTTTGTTGAGTCCGACTCGCTACTAATAGTCCAGAGCGTTCTATAATAAAAACCTGCCCCGAGCGACCAATCTTTAGATGTGCCAGAAACTTACTGATGTCTTCCAAAAAAAGATCGGAACCGATCACGCCTTGGAGCTTTCCACTTCGATCGTAAATAGGCCAGCTAGCTGTAATTGTGGACTTAATTTTGTCAAATGCGAGATAAATATGACTCCAGGTTGGCTGTCGTTTTTTTACTGCTTCAATGTACCAAGGTCGGGTGCGAGCATCATATTTATTAGTAGATTTCTCTACCAAATATGTACGAGTTCCATCCTGAGCGATTTTGTAGGAATAGGGTAAATAATTTGTATCTTTATTTGCAATAAGATATTGTATAGAACCATCTTTCAGCGAGCGATCGAACCCGATAACTGCTCCTGTCTCGTCTGAACCCAAATAAATGGTAGATACAGACTTAAACATTTTTACTTGTTGCCACAAAATTTTTTGTATAGGCAAGATATTTCCATTCAAATCGAGGCTTATTTCTCCGCGTTCGAGGGCATCTGCATTGAGGTTATTAATTATGAAAGGTTCTCTGAAGTAATTGTTGAGGTATTGTTCAGTGCGATCGCTAATCTCACTCCTCAACTGAGTAGCTACATCATTAACAGCTTTCTGGCCGTTACGATAGGAAAGCCATCCTGTTAACCCTACAGCAGCAAAGATTTGGATCGCAAAGGGGACAATCAAGACAATCCGCAAGGGAAGTCGGCGAGAGGTCTGATAAAAAACATGATTTAAACGTTTGAACAACACCATCACCTCCAAATTGCCGATCGAAATAATTGTTTATTCTTCATAAATAATTCTATGATAATTCATTTTTGGTTGCTATATCAACAAATCTTAAATATCTTTTTACTCAGCCAAAGTAGGAATGCGAATGATAAATTCTGTACCCAGCCCTAGGGCTGATTCTACATCTAAAGTTCCTCCATGGGTTTCTTCAACGATCGACTTGGCGATCGCCAATCCCAATCCTGTCCCCTTACCAACATCTTTCGTAGTAAACAAATGGTCGAATATCCGTGATTTTACCGACTCAGACATCCCAGAACCGTTATCTTTGATACTAATTGAGACTGTTTGCAGGTCGATCGACATTTCACTAGAAATGATAATTTGCCCTGGATCGGCTTGTAATTGGGCATAAGTTCGCCCAACACAGGCTGCATCTAAAGCATCGATCGCGTTGGCGATCAGATTCATAAATACCTGGTTTAATTGTCCCAAATGGCAGCTAATTCTTGGAATATTTCCATAATTTTTAATAACTTGAACTGCTGGACGCTGATTGTTAGCTTTCAATCGATGCTGTAAAATAGTCAAAGTGCTGTCAATTCCGTCGTGAATATTAGTCGCAACTTTTGAGTTAGTATCGGCACGGGAAAAAGTTCGGAGAGAGATACTGATGTTGTGGATGCGTTCGACACCGTTTTTCATAGATGCAAGAATTTGCGGTAAGTCTTCTAAAATATAATTTAATTCAATTTTATCCGCATCTTCCTCTATTTCTTCTCCAGGATTTGGTAACTTTTGCTGATAGAGTTGTAAGTGATGAATCAAATCTTCAACAACAATGATAGCTTGGTCGAGATTCCCGCCAATAAACCCAACTGGATTGTTAATTTCGTGACCTACCCCTGCGATCAGGTTGCCGAGAGCAGACATTTTTTCACTTTGAACAAGCTGCATTTGAGCTTGTTGCAATTCTTTCAGATATTGTTCTAGCTGTTGTGATTTTTCCTGCTCTCGCAGATAGAGTTCAGCATTGTCTTGATTCGTTTTATGCAAATTCATGAAAGCCGTTTGGAGTTGAGCAGCCATGCTATTGAACGTCCTTGCTAAAACTCCCAGCTCGTCTTTTCTGTTGGTAGCTACTGTTAACTCAAATTGACCATCTGCTAGGGCTGTAGCAGCATTTCCGATCTCAATAATTGGTTGAGTAATCCAGCGAACTGTTACGATACCAATAATTGTAGAGACTGCTAATGCTAACAGGCAGAAAATCAGAGTAATCAGAGTATTGGCATATATTTTATCCATAAAACTTGATTGTGGAACCACCACAACAATCAGCCAATCTATACCTCGATTGTCAGAGAATGGGGTTACTTGCACAAATTGCAGATCGTCATTAATTTTAAAATCAAGTTGTTGGTCACTTGAAATATCATTAAAATTTTTAAATTGTTTGCTCAAATGCTTGGCTGTCAAACTAATTAAGGGAATTTTGCTGTTTGTGGCATGAATTCGTTGAGAACTCTTGCCATCAGCAGCGACTATAAAAGGTTTTTCCGCGGTCGAAGAAGCAACGATATATCCAGAGCGTTCGATAATAAATGTTTGTCCCAATCTGCCGACTTTTACCTCTTTTAAAAATTCACTAATATCAGACAAAACTAAAGCAACTCCTAGAACTCCTACCAGTTTTCCTGATTTGTAAACTGGTAGACCGGCATCTATACTAATATTAGGAGATGGAGCTACCCATACAGAAATTGGACTCCAGATAGCTTTGCCTTCTTGAGCCGCAACTTTGTACCAAGGTAGAGTCCGAGGATCAAAGTTGGGAGTAACTGACAGCAACTTGCCACGAGCGCCAATATTATTAGTTTCATAATTATAAAATTTCCCGCTAGCAGACTTTTCTACAATTCCCAGATTCAATGTGCGATCGGCTAACCTGCCTGTCCCGATAAATTCTCCAAATTCATTACTATAATGAATGTAACTAACAGTATCAAACCTCTGGATTTGCTGCCAAAAATAGCCTTCTAGCCTCTGTTTATTCTCGACATTTAAAAGTCCGAGGCTGATGGCGTCTGAATTAATTTGATTAATTGTCTTAGGCTGTGCTAAAAAAGTTTTGAGATGCTGTTGAATGCGAGCAGTAACTTCGCTCCGCAGTTTGGTTGCCACATCGTTAACGGCTTGTTGTCCGCTGTTAAAGGACAGATAACCCACTATCGCTACTGTGCCGACAATTTCTATAATAAATGGAACAATTAAAGCGGTTCGGAGAGGAATATGGCTAAAAATTCGGTAGAGAGGTAACACCATTTTATATGTTAAGATTGAGATTTAAGAATAGAGAAGATATTATCAACTTCTAATTCCCGGTCGCTGCTTTTTCAAATACTGCTGTTAGTAATTTTGCGCCCGATCGAACTAACTAACTAGCCGATTAAATTTATGTGGCAATATCTTTGTCCCAGTTTGAGAGGGTTTTGTCGGAGATTTGCAGGATTTTGCAGGCTTCTAGGTGGGGTGATATAGCGGGTCATTGTCTTGCTTTGAAGGTGATACCGCATTTTACTACTTTATTTGATGAATTTGATTAGTTTGAAATTAAAATTGGGCGATCGTAAAACCAGCGTATTTTTGTCATTGTTCGCCCTCGTGTCCCAATCTCAAAGCCTTAATACACGGTCATCATGCCTCCAAGACTGACTTATTATAAGCTATGGCAACTACCTGTACATCGGTTAAATCTAAATTGCTCGTTCCCGAACAGACTTTTTCCTTCTGCTCTAAAATACGATCGCCCTCGTAGCAAATTCTATATTCACCGTCAAGCCGTACGGTTGAGCTAGCCCGATCGGGTTAGCTCAAATGAGTGTCACCAAAAAAAGCGACTGGTAACTAACTTGTACCCCCGGCTATCAATAGATATAGCGAGGGAAAAGCAAAAACAAAACTTTTGGACTCGAACAACCTACTTAGATAAACCCATGGAAATTTCAACTTTTGAACTCTTAGCAAAGCCGATCGCACCTCCAGTACCCACAGCACCAGAACTGACTCCAGTGCTTCGCCGAGTCGTTCAAGGATACTTTCTCACCATCTCAAATCTCGAAGCGATCGACTTGCGATATCGGATTGAGTTTGCTGTCAGTTTACCCGTACCCGCAGATCCTAATAAAATCCCGATCGACGGCGTTAATGTTCGCTTAATAATTGACGTTGAAGGCACTAACACCCCTTTATCTCTGACTCAGATCGGATCTAGCAACATATATCGCGGGTTTTTCAGAATACCTGCGGGCAAAACAGCATCTGTTGAACTGTTACCTATTGTACCAGCAGCTCTCTCTCCGGGTACCTTAGAAGTGCGGGGATATGTCTCGCTGTTTTTGCACCCCCGCCGCTTCTTTCCAGGCCCCCAACCCCCAACCAAAGAAGGAGCCAGAGTGTTGCTGAATCCAGAAATTCGGGGTACTTTTTTGCCGAATGGTTTTCCTGGTGTGGTTGGGGATCTAGACTTCGATCAAATTAATTACACTCTGGCGATCGCTAGCGGAAAAGCATTGAATCTGCTTCCTCCGGCAATTTGTGGGCCAATTATTATCGATCCACCAGTTATTATGCCAGTTTTGCAAGAGTTGCGCAGCGGTAATTTGGAGTTAGCTAGTTCGGAAGCAGATAATTCAGAAAAAGCTCAAATGCTAGTACAACTTCTAGCTGAACTTGAACCAAACGAAGCCAATTTTAAGGCGCTAAATACCGTAATGGACAAGTTAGATATTCCCGTGAAAATGTCTCACTGTTAGAAAACCAGGGAATTATCCACAAACTTTCTCCCTAGGGTAGAAAATATCTAAATTCTCTTGTATGTACGGTGCGCAATGCGCACCTTACTGTATGTAGGGTGCGCAATGCGCACCTTACCGCTCTCTTGTCTGTAGGGTGCGCAATGCGCACCTTACCGCTAGTTTGTATTGAGGAATTCAGTCCGAGCGAGTTTTTTTGAGGACTGAAGTCCGAACGATCAAACGTTAGAAATCGAAAATGGTATGAGGATTATTCGGATGCAACCAGTATTTAAGTTTCAGCCAATTTCCTTTAGCTGGGTAGCCGTTCACCCCCAGCCAAAAGGCGTTATCCAATTTATAGGCGGTACTTTTTTTGGCACTTTTCCTACTCTATTTTACCGACATTTTTTAAAAGAGTTGTTTGCAGATGGCTATACAATAGTTGCTTTGCCATTTAGGTTTAGTTTTCGCCACTGGCCGATCGCAGTTAGTTTATTGCAAGAACAGGAGATACTTAGAAAAGAACTAACCGAAGTTGCGAAAAAATTGGGTTTGGAATCGGATATTTATCAAGACCGAGCTAGCTATTTTTGGGTAGGTCACAGTTTGGGATGCAAGTACATCGCTCTTTTAGAGTTTTTAAGCGATACCAATTGGCAAACTATTGCGAATCAATGTTGCGGTAGAGATGAAAACCGACAAATTAAAAACTTAATCTACAATCGCAGTATCGAGACACCTTCAATTAAAGGTCAACCCTCTTTATTAATTGCTCCCGATATAGCAAGTCTAAATGATTCACAAAATTTTATTAAATACAATGGTTATGGAT
>NZ_JAUBOJ010000402.1:0-6543 GCF_036700185.1 Microcoleus sp. BM001215392
TGCTGATATTGCGATCGGCCATCACAACTGCCAATTTCCAACGGATCACTGCTGACGCTCAACTTTTAGCCATAACTTTGCAAGCTGATGTTAGCATTCTGCAACCTTGACTCTCTCTTTAATTGCCGCTACGACAATTTATATTGTTGCAACGCTTGACAATCAGCAGCCGTTGAACTAGACTCAGGATGTACAAACGCAAAAGCGATCGCCCCCTAGCCTAGAAAACTCAAGGGCGATCGCAATTCCACTACTTCTGTAGTTCAAACCCTATGATATCACAACCAAAGTCTGTTCCCGAACTGCTCCGGGAAGAAATTCCTGATGTACCCGCTGGTAAACAACCGATTCGTTTGCTGATTTGCGGGGTTCCCAAAGCGGTAGAAAGCATTGTTAATCTGCTGCACGTTTTAGGTTTTGCACAAGTTGGAGAGTGGAGCCCGCCTCTACCATCGCCTCTAGCCGGTGAGGTAATTCGGATTTTAACCCGTTACTGGAAAGAGTAATCGTTTAAATACCAAAGAAACCGGGTTTTTAGCAGTTTCTGCCAGGTGTGACGAGTATTCTCGAAAAAACCCGGTTTCTGGGCTCCAGTATTTGAGATAAAATATGGACAAGACCGAAACAGGACAAACAATTCATCTACCTCAACTCCCTCCTCCTCAAACTATATTCAACTCACAGCCAGAAGCTCATTCAGCTTATTTTTTAACTCTGGGGATGCCATTAATGGATTATAGACTTCCCCCTCGTATGGTTGCCACATATAACTAGGACTAAATGGTCGGAAAACTGGTAATATTTCTAACCCATGAGTAAGTTCCTTGGCTAAAACCAATCCAGGAATAGATAAATTAGATAAATCCTCCATAAGTTCACTATAGGTTCTGAATTCATCAACTTCAACCCCAACCAAAGCATAGCGAAACCAAGGAGCAAACCGTAGAGTTAGATAAAATAAAATACCTAACTCTGTCATCACATAAGCACTTTCAGGGCTATCTATTCCCACTTCACTAATATTATTGGGATAAACCCGACACCACCAGTTTCGATCCATATCTTGAAAAGTATCTGTTCGACATAGACATTGGCGATTATTTGACAACATCCATTCTATGCCCTCAAAGTGTTGAGCAAATTTATTGACATTGCTTTCATCAGAGCCACACTCTGCCGATAAACTGAATATCCACGCCATTGTTATAGACTCCTATCATATATAAAGTCAATCAACTCTTTCCCAATCATTTTGGGTGTTTGCCAATGCTGCCTCATACCTTTCCAAAGACATTGTAACTCTTGGCAAGATGCTAACGTGGGTCGGGCTATCTTGGACAGCCTGCAAATCTCCCATAATGTTTCTGTCATCAATTTGCCATAGGAGGTCTTTTCCAGTTCCACCAAATTTTGAAGGTCTGCGAAAAGCTGGTAAACTTTCAATTGAAAGGGAAACGGACATTCCTTTTGTATTCCTGACGGCAACAACAACAAGTTCTTCTCGAAACACACGTTCTGAATCTGCTAACAAATAGCCTTGCTCATTTAGATAACCTGTCGGCATTTGCTCAATATCTATGTCAATACCAGGTCTAATTCCTAATAATCTAGCACTGCGACCTATTTTGGGCTTACCATTTTGCTCCGCCATCCCACGATAGTAAAATTTTGCCATCAGCTCATATAGCAGCAGTTTGATATAGCGATATTATACCAAATCTGGTTTAAATACACCGTTTACCTCTTAGTCTGCGGAGGCAGACTTCGCTTGACAAGACGCGGTTTCAACCGCCGAATAATACTCGAATAATCGCGATCGCCTACTCAAGGCGATCGCCAGATTAACTGCGAGTCTATACGATCTTAGACTGCTGCGCTGATTAAATTGACACCAATGTCTCTTTTTAGAAAAGAACGTCAGGAAACTTGAAAACGTGACTAGCAATATTCCGCACCTTTGCTAATGGAACAGGTAATCCAGTTACACTGTAGCCTCGATTTGGTACTACTTTCTGCGGGAGTTCTGGCTTTTGCTGCCAAACTAAAAACCTGAATTTACCCGGTTCGACGACCAATATCTCCTGTTGAGGAATGAAAAATATCCAGAAATCGGCTTGCGAAGTCCATCCCCAACAGGGACGCTTGCGATCGTCAAAAACTTCAAAAAACAAGTTTCCAGTTTGTTTGGCTTTTAAATCAGTCTTGTACTCAGCAGTTGCGGTTGAACCGTTTGGGCGAATTAATCGGCGGTCAATACCTTTTTTCTGATACTGCGGCAAATCTGAGACATCCTCAATGCGATAGCCATGAATCTGCAACCACTTGTCTACGATCGCCTCTCCTGTCTTTCCTACTTTCTTTTGAGTTTGGAAGTCGTATTCCTGTTTTTGGGAAAGCGGGGGTAATTGCTGGGATAATTCGGCTTTGTTGTGCTGATTGTTGTTGTACATGATTAATTCCGTCAGCTAAGTTTTCAGTAGTGAATCACTACATCCTTAGCTTCGCAGAACTTTCTCTGGCAGCTACCAAACAAGTGTTAGGAAGTTTCTCTGGCAGCTACCAAACAAGTGTTAGGAAGTTTGTTAGGATTGTTTGGTAGGAACTGAATAACACCCTAGAAATGGCACCGAATTCACCAGAAGAACAATTCATCCTAGCTGCTAAGGACTGGGATTTAGAAAGGTTGTACAAAGATTTAGCAGATGCCAAGCTAAAAGTAGCACCGCATAAGCGGAAGCGGGAACTTACAGAAGTCGAGAAGCTTCATTTACGAGGATTGCTTTGTGCTTGTAGTCCTAGTGACATCGCTAAAAAGCTTCACAGGGAAGAGAGAGGATTGAGAGCCGATCTAAGTTCAACTGTGTATCTGTATGTCAAACAGCTTACTCCGGGAAAAGTAGACATCAGGCTAAACAACTGGAGAGATATCCCCGATTGGCTTGAGCAAGCAGGATACAAAACCAGGTCATCTAAGTTAGATGAAAACGAGGCAAAGATTACAACTTTTGTCTCGGACAGTGATATTGATTATCTGGTGGAGACAGTGCGATCGCACTCTCCGATCTGTGCTGAGGATTTCCATGAACTGGGAATAAACAAGGCTAAGGAAAGAGATTTTGAGGGAGCTATTGAAAATTTCAATCGAGCAATTAAGCTCAATCCTGATTATGCAAATGCCTACAATAACCGGGCTAATGTTCGCCATGAACTAGGAGACTCTCCGGGAGCAATTGAAGATTACACAGAGGCGATATTGCTCAATCCTAAGTGTTCAGATTTTCACAGAAACCGCGGTATTATTTCTTGTGAATTAGGTGATCACCGAGGAGCACAGGCAGATCACAGCCGAGCAATTCAACTAAATCCTAACAATGATCAAGCCTACAATAGCCGAGGTTTTGCTCGTTTACAAATGGGGGATGTGCCAGGGGCACTTAAAGATTTCACCCAAGCAATTGAACTAAATCCTGATTATGCCCTTGCTTGGAATAATAGAGGTGATGTCTACTTCTTGGAACTAGACGATCTGCAAAAAGCACTTGATGATTACACCCAGTCAGCTTGGCTGAACCCCCATAATGAAAAAACCTTCTACAACATGGGGGTTATTCACTTTAGGTTGGGGGAAAAAAAGAAAGCGTGTGAGGATTACACTCAGGCAATTCAGCTTGAAGGGAAATTTGCTGAAGCTTATCACAACCGAGGCATTGTCTACGGTCAGTTGGGAAATTACGAAAAAGCAGCTCTGGATCTTCACCACGCTAAAAATTTATATCATGTACAGGAAAAAGAAGAAAATTATCAAGAGGTACTTAATCTAATAGAAGAACTTCAGCAAGAAGATTGAGAGCGATCGCATTTAGTAAAGGGATAAAAAGAGCGATCGGTACATTCATTAAAATCTGCAAAAGCAGAAGATTCAAAAATAATTCTTCTCCTCATTGCAAATCCTGTAAATCGACTTCAACTAAATTTTGTCTGTCTTTAAGATTTTCAATAGCTTTCAACAGTTTGGTTTTATTGACTTCCGACTTCAAAAGATATTCGGTTTCATCACATTCTGAAACAATTATTTCAATCTCTTTATTTCCAAAAGTCGCTTTGATTTGTTCTAAAAAATTAAGATCGAGTTCGCTGGCTTTTAAACGATAAACTGTTGACATCGTTTTTGCTTATTTTAGATTATGATAATTATAGCGTTTCCAGTCTAAAGAAGTGCCATATAATTATGGCATTAACTAAATCTATCAATCAACATATCAGGAGTAACTATTTCGACTGCTTGAAAAGGACTTAATACCAATAAATCCATATCACCAGTAACAATTACATTGGCATTACCACTAACAGCCAACTCTAAAAACTTATTATCTTTTTTATCTCGACAAACTGTGATATTTTCTGTAATAGAGACTAATTGGGATGAACTGATAAACTTCAATAAAAACAATTGTCTATCTTCCAAAGAAAGATACTTGTTAAACTTTTTCCGATTCAAAACTTGCTCTAATTCATTTAAAGTCGCTTCAGAATATAAAATTATCCCTTGTTTTTCTGCCAACTCAATCGCCCGAAATGGGACTGAGGTCTTAAACAGTAAAGCACTGATTAAAACATTCGTGTCTAGTACAAATCTACTCGTCATTATTATCTGCTAGAATATCTTGTAAAATTTCTGGCGTTAAGCCTCGCTGCGCGGCCCTGTCAGAAATTTCTGCCATAACCTGGGTTAAAGTTTTGTTGTGTAAATTTTGTCTAAAAAACAATTGAATAATCGAACTTAACTCTTGCTGAGTCTTAAGACTAGCTTCTTCAAACGCTGTCTTAATATTGTCATCAACTTGAATCGTAATTATTGCCATAGACCTTAAAAAAAGTATTAATACGAAAACAATTTTTTGTTCTAAATTGATTTTATCTCACATCTTGCACCAATGTCAATAAGGGGATTTTTCGTGGGGAGGGCGGGTTTATATAATCTATCTGCAAGCTTTAAGGCTGTTGGCGAACCCGCCCCTACAGCTTCTTGATGAATGAGTTGGCTACAACATACTATTTTAGAGGCATAAAGCCATTCTCAATTTAATTTAATATCAATCACGTTCGTGAATTGATTTACATTCCCAAAAAAATCTAGGCCCAACCGTCAAAACTTGTTCTGTTGGCATGAACAATTCCCAATAGGGAAGTCCAGAATCATCTTGAAAATCTGGCTGTAAAATTAGTTGGTAATCGCCCTCAAAGACTAGAGTGAGATTAATATTATGAGCATCGATCGCAAAATCCATCAATTCTTTATTTTCCAATTGCTGCAAAACTTTTTTGACAGCATCTATTTCTACCTCATCTATTTCTGCATCTATATCTACTGGCAAGGAAGAAGTTAAGATTCGATCGCCTTGCTTGCAAACCCAAGGTGTTGCCCTGGCGCCAAATTGCCAACTACCTTTGCATAGATGTGCTAGTTTTGGGTGAGTATAGGCAGACATCTCACCGAAATCTAGCCGTAATTCATCCCCATAACTAAATATAACCTGATGACAAATTTCTCCGATCATCGGTTTAGTAATGACTGAAATAATTTGCTCGATATTTGGCTTCTGATTAGCAATAGATGTTTGAATAGCCATTTAAATATCCTCTAAAAATTCTTTTGCTTTCTGGCGGAGTTCGACCTAAGTAAAATCGCCTCTACGGTTTAAAGTTCCACCATAACCATTTTTCTTTTCTTCCTCAATGAATAAACCAAAAGCAATCCTTAATTCACCTCCCATTTTAAACTCCTTAGCGATCGCATCAACCTGTTTAATATCGCGTTTTCTACCCATCAATATTATCTGCTAAAATATCTTGTAAGATTTCTAAACCAAAGAAACCGGGTTTTTCCCAGTTTCTAGGAGGTGTGGCGAAGTATTCTGGCAAAACCCCGGTTTCTGGCCACCCGCAAATCTAAGAAACCGGGTTGTTCGCAGTTTCTGCGAGGCATAGCGAAGTATTCAGGGAAAAACCCGCTTGCTGACTGCCCGTGCGTCAGAACCCTCAAATATACTATTCACTGTAATGATTCTTACAAGCTGCGATCGCAATTTCGACCTCCGTAACTTGGTAAACTAAACGATGTTCGTTATCAATGCGCCTGGACCAAAAACCACTTAACTCGTATTTCAGAGGTTCAGGTTTGCCCAATCCTTCAAAGGGCGATCGATCTATATCTTTAATCAATTCTACAATTTTGCGATAAATCTTTTTGTCTAATTTTGCCCATTCGTTAAAATCTGCAAAAGCAGAAGATTCAAAAATAATTCTTCTGCTCATTGCAAATCCTGTAAATCGACTTCAACTAAATTTTGTCTGTCTTTAAGATTTTCAATAGCTTTCAACAGTTTGGTTTTATTGACTTCCGACTTCAAAAGATATTCGGTTTCATCACATTCTGAAACAATTATTTCAATCTCTTTATTTCCAAAAGTCGCTTTGATTTGTTCTAAAAAATTAAGATCGAGTTCGCTGGCTTTTAAACGATAAACTGTTGACATCGTTTTT
>NZ_JAUBOJ010000403.1:0-6520 GCF_036700185.1 Microcoleus sp. BM001215392
CGGAGGCCAATGCCCTATCCCCAGTCGTACCTCATCTTTCTGAGAAAGGCTATATATCTATTTCGATAGTTTATTCGGGATTAAACATTTTTTTTAATATTTGAATATTTTTACTACACAACCTAATGTTGAGATTTGTTGAGTAGGTTATGCGAATTAATATCGGAGCTGCTACTGATTGTTCACCTAGCGTTTGTAGCAAGCACTTCTCTTCTTATTAGCCGATCTTAATCAGGACGCTCAGTCGTTACTACAAAGTTATGAGTTGTGAACAGTAAAATATAAAACACCACAGGTTGAAAAAAATATTAGGCAGGCTCTGCCTTTGGTTCGATCGCACTTCACCTAGGATCTGACGCGCATCATTAGGATTCGACGTTCGACTTGAGGGCTGCGGGTACAGCAACTAAGGGAAGTTTCAGGATTTGAGCTGGAGGTTCGCTCGATCGCAAAACGAAATTTACCGGTAATTTTGGGGGAGTGTTGACTCCGGCAAATATTTGAACTAATAAGGTTAAGCTCGCTGCTAATAACAGTTTTTCAAACATGATACGGCCTCCAATACATATGCCATAAGGCATAACTTCTCTTACACGTACAAGATACAAAACATTGTCTGCGTCAAGTGCGATCGTACCACCAGAGTTAAGTGATAAATATCACTACTAAAGAAAGGGCGAGAGGGTGAGGGGGTGAGAGGGTGAGTGGGGAGAATCTCGGAGTCGGGAAAATCTTTACGCTTGACTTGTAGGGTCAACATCCACCCGTTAAATCCTTTAAATCCGTTACATCCGGTAGTTGCATCCGTGACCCAACTTTCGGCCAAATCCGGAATTGTCCTTGAGAAAGAAGCCGTTGAGTGTCTCACAAAGGTAGAATTAGCGCGTAGAAGTTATTTGAAACAGCGGAGGTACCGACAAGATGCTTGCATACATTCTGGCGTTGGCGGTCGGTCTAGGCAGCTTCAGTATTTACATGGCGGCCTTCTTTTTTCCAGAAGTTCACCGCAAAAGTGATTTTACTTGGAGCGGGATAGGACTTTTTTATGCGTTAATTTTATGGGTTTGCGCGGGGCGAATTACTGGTGCTCTCCTGCTTGGTCAAATGGCGGGCGTGGCTCTGCTTGGCTGGTTTGCTTGGGAAACTCTGACTTTGCGCAGGCTGGTGACGCCAGTTGCTCAGCAAACGCCGATACCTCAGGCGGCGAATTTGGCGGCGGCGGTGGGCGCACCTCTCTCAGGTTTGTTTGGTAAGAAACAAGAGCCCGCAGGGAAAAAACCTAAGTTTGTTCGATCGCCCAAACCGAAAGCTGATACTGTTCCAGCACCTGTAAATCAGGGCGAGGTAAAGGTAGAAGCACAGCCGGAGATTTCCCCAATACCTGAAATTATTGCCGAAAGCTCGATCGCCTCTGACTTAAAAACTGGTGAGCCAAAAGCACCCGCCATTGCAGAAATACCTGTGTTTTCAGTCGAGACTGCTGCTGTGGAGGCTTCAGAACGCCCAGCACAACCAGCAACCACCAGCTTTACTCCTTTACCTCTACCCCTACCTCTAGAAAATTTAGACATTCCCTCAGAAGCAACTGTGGAGCCACAGGCTCAAAACGAGCCAGAAGACGATGATTTTGACTTGATGTGGAGGGCGAGGGCTCAAGAGTCCCAGTTTGCTGCTAGTTCGCCACCTGCAACGGAGACACCGATAGCAGCCCCAGGAGCTAACCCAACTGCTGCTAAAACAGCTAAAAAATCAGGCGGTTTTGGAACTTTATTCGACAATTTCAAAAATAGTCTCGGCGGTATGTTGGGACGGGGTGCTGCTAAAAACAAGTCTGATGCAACTCCCCAGACGAAGCCAGCACCCCCAACGACTGCTGAGCCGATCGCCCCTGAATCTAAAATAGCGGCAATTCCGACACCGGATATCGACGTGATTCTGGAATCAGAATTAGCCTCCGCAGCCGCCGAAGTGGCAGCCGAAACCAGCAACACTGCTGTGGAAACAAGCCAGGGAGTCCCGTTTCCCACCGATGTTGAAGCAATGGCCGAGTTGATAGCGGCTCAAACCCCGAGTTCGGCCAAAATAGGAGAAAATTCGATCGAAGAGCGATCGTCGGCCCAGACTGGGACAACACCACCTGATGTCGATCGATCCGAACCAGAAGCAGCCCCTCCTCTATCCATAGAAATGACTGTGGTGGAAATAGCAGAGCCTGTAGAGATAGAAATACCCGGAGAACCTGGGTTGAGCGTGCAGGTGGAAACAATTTCAGTATCAACAATCTCGATCGAATCGACAGATGAAAAAGTCTCTTCTGATGGAGAAGAGCCAGATTTAGTAGAATCTGCCAAACAGGCGGCTGAACCCAAGTCTGAGAATGTATCAGGCGAAGATCGGCCGTCATTTTGAGACAAAAAGTAAAAGGTAGAAATCAGAATTTTTTTGATTCGGGTTTCTACCTTCTTACTTATTACTCTAGGATTTATGCGCGAGTGGCGATCGGGTTTTTCCACAACAATACTTGATTGCAACCCGCAGAACCCGCAAAAAACCCTGTTTATAAGAGTCGAAGTCGGCAAGTGCTGACTTCGACTTTCTACCTTATTCCCTCTACCTTCTTTTTACCCCCCTTTCTTTCTTCCTGATGACTAATGACTACTGACTAATGACTACTGACTAATGACTACTGACTAATGACTAATGACTAATGACTTCTTCGTTCTTCCTTAATATTATGAAAGCAATTATGGTCGTGGGAACAACATCTCACGCAGGAAAATCTTTACTGGTTGCAGCATTGTGTCGCATCTTTTCTCGACGCGGCTGGCGGGTAACTCCGTTTAAAGGTCAGAATATGGCACTCAATTCCTATGTCACGGCGGCCGGCGGAGAGATTGGCTACGCTCAAGCTGTGCAAGCTTGGGCTGCGGGTATCGCACCTTGGGTAGAAATGAATCCGATTTTGCTCAAGCCCCAAGGAGATATGACTTCTCAATTGATTGTCAAGGGCAGGGCGATCGCCAATGTGCGAGCATCTCAATATTATGAACAGTATTTTGATATCGGCTGGCAAGCTATTCGGGAATCTTTAGAATTTCTCAAGCAAGAATTTGACATGATTGTGTGCGAAGGAGCCGGAAGCCCCGCAGAAATCAATCTCAAACACCGCGATTTAACAAATATGCGGGTAGCAAAACATTTGAATGCTCGGACTTTGCTAGTAGTTGATATCGATCGCGGTGGCGCATTTGCTCACATCATCGGTACTTTGGAATTGCTCGATCCCGACGAACGCGCTTTAATTAAAGGATTCATTATTAACAAGTTCCGAGGACAAAAATCAATCTTAGATCCGGGCTTGACTTGGCTGGAAGAAAGGACTGGAATCCCGGTAGTTGGGGTAATTCCTTGGATAGACGAAGTGTTTCCCTCGGAAGATTCTCTCGATTTACTCGATCGGCGTTCTCCCAATACTCAAACCGACCTGAATATTTCCGTCATCCGTTTGCCGCGAATTTCCAATTTTACCGACTTTGACCCCCTGGAGTCGGAAACTACCGTCACAGTCAAATATATCAGCCCAAAAGATTATTTAGGCCATCCAGACGCCGTGATTTTACCGGGTTCTAAAACTACAATTTCCGATTTGCAGGTGCTGCGCCAAACAGGGATGGCAGAAGCTATTAAAAATTACTTAGTCGCTGGCGGCACAGTGATGGGAGTTTGCGGCGGCTTTCAGATGCTGGGAGAAAGTATCAGCGACAGACAAGGCCTTGAGGGAGAACAGGGAGAATTTGAAGGATTGGGATTGCTGCCGATTAAAACTGCGATCGCCCCGAACAAAATTGCTAGCCAGCGGATCGTAACATCTAACTATCCTCAACCGGGTTTACCAGTTTCCGGCTACGAAATTCATCAAGGAAGAACGCAAATGCTAGAGTCTGATTTAACTCAACCGCTATTTGACGATCCTAGTTTAGGAATGGTCAACACTTCTCAATCAGTTTGGGGTACATATTTGCACGGAATTTTTGATAATGGAGCTTGGCGGCGAGCTTGGTTAAATCACTTGCGCCAACAGCGGGGACTCCGCGCCTTACCTACTGGTATTCCTAATTATCGGGAACACCGAGAAACTCTGTTAGAAACTCTCGCAGATACAGTGGAAAAGCATTTAGATATCAAGCATATTTTAGGTTAGAAAGAAGTCATCAGTCATCAGTCATTAGTCATTAGTCATTAGTCATTAGTCATTAGTCATTAGTCATTAGGAAGTCGCTTGAGTCGTAGGGTGCGTCGCCTGAGAAAAATACCTAATTAAATATCGAAAATCTCACAGCGACGCACCTGTGCTTGATAATTGCTGTCAATAAACCTCACATTTTTTCAGTGCGAAATTTGGTAAAAATGGTGTTATATCAAAAGGAAGAATTGTATGATGAAAATTGTTTTTTTGCCTGATAACGTGACAGTCGAAGCAGAAGCGGGAGAGCTTTTGCTAGATGTAGCAAAACGTGCAGGGGTTTCTATTCCTACTGGTTGTATGATGGGTTCTTGTCATGCTTGCGAAGTAGAAATTGATGGCGGGGAGGCGATTTGTGCTTGTATTTCCGGCATCCCTTCCGGGAAAACGCAAGTTACAATTAATCTGTATGTCGATCCGACTTGGTGATTTTAATGTAGGGTGTGTGACAGTGCAGAAATGCGATCGCACTTTTAAATATTTCAATCGTCACGCACAGATTCGTTCGTAGTGCGGACTTAAGTCCGCATCAATCAGGACTCGCATTCCAAACGATCAAACTAATCTTATCCGTTCGTAGTGCGGACTTAAGTCCGCATCAATCAGGACTCGCATTCCAAACGATCAAACCGAATACTATTTAATTATTTTTGCCATTCTTGCTGTTTTTTGCGAGCAGATTGCAGCCACTTTTGCGATTCGGGATAAACAGTTGTCCCGGGTTTAACCGATTCTAATTGATTGATAATTTGTTGCAACTGCCCCAGGGAGTTACCGGGATTTTGACTGCGAGAATTTAAGTTATTTTGCAAGTTGGCAAACAAGCTTTTAGCTTCTTGCAAAGCTTTTTCAGAATCCTTTTCTGCTTGCAGTCTAATCTTGGCAATTCCTAAATTGTTCTGATATTGAGCGAGTTTAGTTTGAGCGTCGAGATAGCCCGGATTCTCCACAGGAACCAATTTTAATCGGTTAATTCCTTCTTCCCACAATCCTGCTATTTGTTCCCACTGTGCGGCTGGATGCGGCGGTTGTTTCGAGGCGACGGCGGCAGACAAAGCAAATTCTTTGGCTGCTTCAATTAAGTTGTCGGCTTGTACCGAACCGGTGGCGATTCCTCCCATTGCTTGAAAGTCTCTTTCTGCTGCTTGGAGTTTTGGCTTAGCCGTTTTTCCGGCGAGGGTTTCGGGGGGAATTTGGTTGAGTTTGTCGATCGCACTTTGCCAATTTCCCGTCGCTTTTTGCCGATCGGCGGCAGTTTTCGCTTGCTGGTACTGCTGTTTCGCGGCGTTGAGAGTTTCTTCGACTCTATCTAACTCAGTAAAAGCATTTTTTTGCTGAAAAATTTGAGCATCCATCCGCCCGATATTTTTGCGGGCTGCTTGAAATTCATCGACTGTAAAGCGCCAAGTGCAACCCCTAAAAGAGCAATAAGTTTGTGGATAGTAGCCGAGGAACCACACCGGCAAAGCATCGAGATGTTTTTGCGCTTGTTTTACTTTCGTGTCGCCATATTCAAAATCTGCCGCAGCCGTAGCTTTGTTAACCAGTTGATCGGATTGTTCCACGAGGGCGATCGCCTGTCGGTAATTGTAATCCATACTAATAAAGCTAGGCAGTAATAATATCGGCATGGTTTTCGCCACGGGCCAGCGAATCATCGGGAAAGGCAGGTTAATCAGCCAAATTATCCCCGCTGCGCCGCCCAGCAAACCGCCAACCCAGATGATTTTATCAAACAATCCGGGTGCGCGGTTGGCTTTGACAGCAGCTTTGAGAGTTTCTTCGCTGAATTTGGGAAATTCGTTTTTGAAGGTATCGCGGATTTCTTCTCTGGATGCGAAAGTGCCGTCTTGCGATCGCAATTTCTCCAGCCGTTTGATTACCATTCTGCGGTAAACTGCACCCGCTATGGCATCATCAGCCGCGCACTTGTCAACTTCGGCCTGCAAAATGTCAAAAGCTCGATCGGTAAGACGCCTCATAAAACTCACTTATGCGCTTTTAATTATTCTACAGGTTGCTAGCCAAAATAATTGTTAAGATATATAAAGTCCCTATCAAATAATCCTAATTAACTTCATGCCAACTGCTTTAATTACAGGTGCTTCTGGTGGAATAGGTGCAGCCTTTGCCGCCGAATTAGCCCGACGCCAGCACAATCTTATCTTGGTAGCTCGTTCCGAAGCCAAATTGCAGCAGCTAGCGGCTCAACTGCAAGAAGAATTGTAAGGATTCAGGTCTGAGAAATAGGAACGAGCTCAGGCATAGCCAAGTCAC
>NZ_JAUBOJ010000404.1:0-6501 GCF_036700185.1 Microcoleus sp. BM001215392
GAAATATAGAGATCGACCCGGTTTCTGAGATTTACGCAAAATAGATATCAAATGGCTTCCATAGGTCAAGTGCTGTCAACTATCAACTATCAACTGTCAACTGTCAACTGAATACCATCGGCCCGAAATCCTCAAACACGGCTAAAGCAGTCTCGCCATCTGCGGTCGAATTTACTTGATATTTCTGATTGTAAAAGCGATAAATTAGATTGCAGATGCGTTGGTCATCATCCACAACCAGAATTTTAGGAGCAGTATTAGTAGTCATCACATTCTTTTTACTATCGGTAAATTACGGACTTAAACATAGACTAAATAAACGGGGTTTTTTACATAATTTGCCATTCATTATAGCGAAAGAGTTTCGTAAAAAACCGCGGTTTCTCGCCATCCGTGCGTAAGTCATGTTTAGTGAATCGTAACTTCCAGCCCGTTCCAGCTAAACGGACTTTTTTCTGACAATTCTTCTGCTAACTTCGCCAGGAAATCAAAAGGTTCTCCCAAATCCCAAATCTTGATTTCTATACGTTCGTTAAATACAGTAATTGAAAGTTCAATCGGAGTTGCCAGTGGTAGATTTTTATGAGCATGACGAACAGCATTTGTAAACCCTTCGATTGTCGCAAGTTTGCACTGGTGAAAAACTACTTCGGGAATCGGTAGACGCTCTAAATCTTCGAGCAAATATAAAATTTGAGTAACCGCCTTGAGATCGGTAGTTACCTGAAGGCTAATTTCGTGAACAGGCTGGTTATCACTATTACTTGCTGCTTCGCGAATTCGCTGATTTTTAAACCAATTAAATTTATTTAAAACCTTGAGCGGACGCTGAAAATAACCAGAGTGAGTCGCGGGCTGGGATGCTATAACTTGCTGCTGATAATATTTGATAATGAACAGACAGTTCCGCTGGTCAAAAGTGCGGGTATAACTTAGCTCATCGGCAATTTTGCCAATCACTTTTATACCTATCCCACCTGACGGAATTTCATTGATGTTATCTATCATTTTGCTATCCTTTGTCATCCTTTAATGTGTACTTTTTTAGCAAAAAAAGCGAGTGGCATTCTTTCACCGAAGAGCACGCAGTGAGATAGAGAACCCATTGGGACTCTATAGGCTGTGCTGGGGGGACACTTGCACTCGGTGAAAACCCTTTTTACACTCCACAGAGACGATCCCCTTGTTGTCCTTATCATTTTCTCTTGGTTTCTCGCGTCTTGACAAACTTATACCATTTTTCTAAAGATCCGATAGAGATCGAGAACGACAAGACATTGTAATCTATCCACTTTCCCTGTTTTCTAAAGTCTGTCATAACTTAAAAAAAATGGTATTAGTTGGCGATCGCTAAACCGATCGAAAACTGAGATTGACAAATAAATAAGTAAATTATATAATAAAAACCCTCAAAGCCTCTGAGGAGCTACGACAAAGAATTAAGCAAGCTAGAACAGAGAGGGGATGGAGAATAGACAACCCCAGATGGCTTGTAAAAGCTAGTCAAAAATTAGAACCCGCACACTTGGGCGCAGGCCCGGCCCTAACTTGATGGCGCATAACTATCAAGTTAGGGGCGTATTTTAGCAGGAACAGAACCAAATTAAAGCCAATGCTGTCAAGGCTTTCTGCACGGTTTTACAGTTGAATTGGCAAGAAATTGTCGATCGGTCTCATCCGCAGCCGAATTGAGAAATTGACTCCCTAGTGGCAGAGATCGGCAAAAATGCCACAGCAAAATCCAACTAATAGATATTGCACAGCTCGTTTATGTCAGCAACCTCTACATTGAAGTCAAAATTTAGGAGGAAATTACCAGTTCGCAGCCGGGAGAAATTTGCGATTTAGTCAGAGACTTCAACCCAGATGCAGATAACTTTAACAGCTTGCGTCTCGTTCTTTGGTCAGAAAAGTCTCCCCGGTTTAGATGCGGTCAAATCTCACTCTAAACTAATGGTACTGGGCAAACCGATTTCCGGTAAAACTACCTTTTTGAAACCTATCGTCATTCCGTGCGATCGGGCAAAATTTGAAGCCAACAAAATACAGACTTTTATTGTGTTGAAAACTTTTTCAGAAATCGCCAATCTTGACTTATTGGCAGATATCAAGGAAAACAGTAAAATAGCACAGAACCACACAACCCGAGGCACACCGTTGACTATCGCGTACCGAAAAATTGAGCCAAGTGGTACACCACCAGAAAACTTTGAATTCCCCCAAGGCTCAACATTAGCCTCAGACAACCGTTGAGTGATGGCGAAACTGATACCATCAAAAAACAGCTTCGACTCAACCAACATTAGTCAATATCGTAGATCGACTACGCGCTACAAACTGACATAGCCAGAATAATCAGCACTCAAGTAAGCCTTAGCAGAAAAGGCGTTAGTACGGTTTCAACCTTACCCAGACGATCGCAGATTTGTCACCCAGATTTGATTAATATTAAATCTGGTCTTATTGAGCAATTTCGTTGCGAGATACCTTGCCACTTCTAGCAGGATTTGGCGCTAATTCGGGCGGTGAGGCTTGAACAGTTCCCCAATCCTTCAAAAAGCTTTTCAGCAAAGCCTCTTGCTGACTGCGAAAAATCTCGACATTCTCCCCTCGATTCATAATCGCAAACCACACAGTTTGTTGTTTTTTAGTTGGCAGCGCACCGCCCAAAGCACTAACATTATCCAAAGTGCCAGATTTAATTACTGCTAATTTTGGCAGTGCCCTTTCTGACAATATTCCTTTATCTTTCCCAACTACAGTTAAGACATCAGCAACTGTCATGTTGTAAGGTTGCAGGTAGCGTTCTAAAGCCACAAACAACGCGCAAGCAGCCCGGGGAGAAATGCGATTATCGTCGCTCAATCCCGAACCGTTGACGAGTTGAATTTCTGCGGTAGAAACTCCGGTTGCTGCTGCTGCTTTTTGGGCAACTATTTTAGGGCCACCGACAGTATCAGCTAGCATATCTGCCATCAGATTGTTGCTGTACTGATTCATTTTTTTGATCAGTTCGGCGAGGGGCAAAGAATAATGTTTGGCTAAGAGCGCAGCGCTGGGATTTTTTGCCAAAACTTTTACATCACCGTCAATGATTATTTTCGGTTTAGGCGTATTTGGAGGTAATGTTTGATACTGGGCGGCGGCTTCGCCCGGCCAGATTTCACTGTTCAATGCTTGTTTGAGCAATTCTCCTGATTTGAGGGGATTTAATTCAAAATTCATGTAAAATTTATCGACAATTATCAAACTGCCAGTGACTCGCTTGATGCCTCTTTTATTTAAGGCGTTGCCGAGGGCGATCGCCTCTTCCCAAACAAACAACGGATCTTCGCTGCCTTCAATAACTAAATCGCCTTTTAATACGCCATTTTTGATGGTGCCGTTGGTACTGATTGAGGTAATAAATTGATGTTCCGGCCCAAATTCTTGCAGCGCTACGAGAGATGTTGCGACTTTCGTAATAGAAGCGGCCGACAGAGGAACTGTACCTTGATGGTTGGCTAGCAATGTATTGCCCGATTGTATCCAGATCCCTTGGTCTTCTTTGGCAAAACCTTGGGCTATCAACCCGTTGAGATATTGCTGGATTTTTTTGTTTGTGGCGGTTTCAGGATTCTTAGCAGAGACTGCTAAGGGTGCAGATGGTTTAATCGGTAGCGGGGAAGATTCAGCTACAGGAGAGGGAGTTGCCAGTTGCGGTGATTCAGTGGCGGCGCATCCGGCGATAATTGTCAGGAGGACGATCGAACTCGCAGCAGTCAAGTAGCGGTTTTTCAGCATTACCTTAATCTTTTTCATCAAATTTACCATCATCTTTCCGCACACCCGATGGAAATTTTAGCACTCTTCCCGCACGTCTTCCTTCCAGGATCTTCCTTCGCGCACTAGCGCTTACGCGCCGCTTCGCGTACTGCGTCTTCGCGGTTAATTAAAACAGATATCTTGGAAATGCTTCGGTATTTGATATTCAGCGCCTGGGGTCTTCACCCCAGGCCGATCGCGAGCGACAAATTCAAGTGTAGACTGGTTTATCCAGCCATACTCCCCATACTCAGCGGCACCATTTCCCCGTGCATCGTCAGGCCTAATAACATCGGCTCATTAACTCGGATCAACTCTCCTGTAAGCGCGCAGCGTTCCTCCTGCTGTGCTGTGGCATTAATGCTGGCTCGAATATCGGATCTGCAAAACATCTGACGATAGTCTCCAGACTTTTGCTGTACGTAATTCCAGAGCAAATCTCGAATCAAAGCTTGATAGCCTTGATTGCCGGCGAGCTCTTTCAATCTCTCCTTGAGCTCTCTTTCCAGTCGAATGCTGGTGACTTCCATTTCGGTGGTTGAGGTTCTAGGTAGGGTGTGCATAATTTTTCTCCGTGACGGGTGGACATATCTGTAATATCAGTGTAGTATGTTTAAAGCTAGATTTAAAGGTCTCCGATCACTTTGTGCCTACTGTGAAATTTCTCCCCACCTACTCCACCTATCAACTCAATTGCGATCGCCCCAGAGGTCGCACCGAGTCGTCACGGCAAGTCTTTATGACAGGTTTGCTAACCGTCATAGCGACCTCGTGGGCGGGTCATTGCCTAAATAAACGCGGTTATAGTGGATTAGGACAGATTGCAGAAATTAATCACAACGAGGTAGACCGGGACGGTCTGGGAGTGGCACGGCCACATCAACATACGCGAAGCGGGAGGTACAGCTAAACCACTGTACCGACACAGGATTAAAATTTGCATGAACGCAGTTTTTCTCGCCCCCGCTTCTCTGGTAACAGAAGTGGGGGCATTTGATTGGAGATTTGAGCAATTTGGTAAGGCTTGAGGAACTCGCAAAAAACCAGATGTAGCCAATGCTGGTGTTGCACCCAAAATCCCCAATCTAAAATCCCCAATCTAAAATCCCCAATCTAAAATCTAAAATCCAAATGAGGAGGAGCAAGCCGTGAGCATAGTAACTGATGTATTGAGGCAATCTGTGGTGGTGTTTTCTCAAAATTACCTACCCATGAGCCGTGTCAACATCAAACGGGCGATCGTACTTTTGGTAACAGGCAAAGCTGAACCTCTGGATTTTAGCATCGGCAACGGCTATCTGGTGCGATCGCCCAGCACCACCATCCACGTACCCGAACACATCCGCTTGACTTTTGGCAACAGGGAACGGCTATGGAAAGTGCCGCCGGTCAATCGCCGGGAAGTTCTGCGCCGCGACGCTCAGGCTTGCCAATACTGCGGCAGCAACCGGCATTTGACGCTGGATCACGTCATGCCTCGATCGAAGGGCGGGCTGCATACTTGGGACAACGTGGTGACGGCTTGCGAACGGTGCAACTCTCGCAAGGGCGATCGAACTCCCATAGAAGCTCAAATGCCTCTGCGAACTAAGCCGCATACTCCCATGCACCCCACTGTTGCTTTTGCCGAAATGTTTTGGCACGAATACCAAATTGGGGAATAGGTCAGTTGACAGTTGACAGTTGTCAGTTGTCATTGGGAATTGTTAGTTGACAGTAGTCAGTTGTCAGTTGACAGTTGTCATTGGTAATTGGTAATTGGGAATAGGAAAAGCTTGTCTATCGACGAGATAGAAAAAAGTTTATTTCCAGCTCCCAGAGAAGCTATGGGCCCAATTCAATATCCTTAGTTTGTGTATTTAGGAATATCGAAAAATCCCAATGACAACTAACAACTAACAACTAACAACTAACAACTGTCAACTGTTAACGGTCAACTGACAACTGACAACTGTCAACTGTCAACTGACAACTGTCAAAAGACTACTGAGAAATTTTCAATTCCAAATTTAAGGCTGTCAATATGCTGAAGTTGACTTACACTGAAACGGGCTTTAACCTAGAGCGTTTGGCTCAATCTCCCGAACAGTTAGTGGCGCTGCGAGTTGTGCTGGCTATGCGAGTTGGTCAAAGCATCAGCGTCGAACCGAGCACTGCGGCATTTTTGCTGCCCGCGAATTTGCCGGCGCTGTCTCTGTTAGAATCTGAGGCCCGCCGAGATGATACTGATTCGATCGACCTTTGTGTGGCTGATGCTGATTTTGTCGAAGTGACTCTGCGCGGTACGTGGATGGGAGAGGCGTCTGAGGGCGCCCTAGGCGTGTTTGCCACTGTTTTGAGCGATCGGGCGGAGCGATTGCTGCTCGCTCTCTGGCTTGAAACTCAAGCTGCTGCGGAGGTTGTCGGGGAAGTTGGCGATTAATATGCGATCGAGAAAGTTCTGCCCCGAGCATCTGGGCGCAAGCTTTGATAGCAATACGCTTGGCTTAAGGTTTGTTTGTCCGCAGCGCTTCGGGAAAGCAAACGAGCGCGTCTATTTGTCAGATCGTTTTTCCCCGTGAACTGTCTTAAGCCAAGCGTATTGGCTGTTATGGAACCCATTTGATATCTATTTTGCGTAATCTCAGAAACCGGGTCGATATCTACAGCCTTTCTCAAAAAAGTGAGGTATGCCCGCTAATCTTATGCCCTATGCCC
>NZ_JAUBOJ010000405.1:0-6493 GCF_036700185.1 Microcoleus sp. BM001215392
GTCGGTTTCAACCGACTTTAGCTATGAGACAGGGGTTTTAACCCCTGGCGGACTTGTGGGATGACTAACGGACACGGGGCGGGCTTTCAGGCTTAAGTTGACACGCTTTGGGCTCTTGGAGTGTCCTGATTTCTAGATCGCCAAAGCTACCATCAACCTCCGTTGAGCCCAGTGACTTTGCGGGCTCCGGGTGGAAAACTGAGCAAAACCCGTTCGTTCCCAGTTAAACCAGACTTGACCTCAGTTTTGTCATTGACAGTTGTCCCAACTACGATCGGCGTAAAGACTGGATTTGCGCCTGTTTTCGCCACAAATACACCCTGAACTGCTGTCTGTTGGACGATCGCAGCCGTCGGCACAATCAGCACCTGAGTCAATTCTCCAGCTTTGAAATCGATCGTCACATTCATCCCCTGATGAAGCAATCGTTCGGTGTCAGCAACTGTTACTTTCACCTCAAAACTGGTCACGTTTTGCTGCACCAAAGACTGGGTAGCCACTTGTGTCACCTTGCCCTCAAAGGTTTTGCCAGCATAGGCATCCACCTTGATTACCGCCACCTGGCCGACGCGGATTTGGGCAATGCTGGCTTCCGCCACCTGCGCCACGATTTCATTTTTCGATGCCAAAGCCAGAATTGAAGATGATGTTGCCGAAGTCACTGCACTACCTGCTGTGGTTGGGGTGACAAATGCACCAGGATCGGCATATTTGCGGGCAACAATCCCGGCGAAGGGGGCGCGAATTACGGTATCCTCAATACTTCGTTGGACGATCGCCTCCGCACCTTGGGCGGCCATTACCTTGGCACGGGCTTCGGCAATATCTTCGGGGCGAGAACCCGCTTTGAGTAAATTCATCGCCTCTTGTCGCTGTTTGAGGACGCTTTCGGCTTGGGAGATATCTTCGGGGCGCGATCCGACTTTGAGTAAATCGAGGGCTTGCTGGGCTTGCTCCACTTGCGCGATCGCACTATCATGATTCGAGCGAGCCGTGCTGAAGGCTTGTTGAGAGATTGCTCCGGCTGTTTGCAATTCTTGGTTGCGCTGCAAATCTTCTGCTGCTTGCCTGTTAGTGACTTGAGCTTTATTCAGATTGGCTTGTGCCTGAGCGATTTCCTGGGAGCGATTCCCCGCCAGCAGCTTTTGCAAACTGGCGTTGGCTCCATCCACCTGAGCTTGAGCTTTGGCGATATCCTGCGATCGATTCCCCGAAATTACCTTATCCAAATTTGCCTCAGCCGCAGCAAGGTTTCCCCGGGCCTGGAGCAATTGCCCTTGGAGGTTCGAGTTGTCCATATAGGCAACCACCTGTCCTGCTTGGACAAATTCACCTTCTTTAACCAGCAACTGCTTCAAAACACCAGAGGTTTTGGGACTAACATTGACCGAACTTTCCGGTTGCACAGTCCCATTCGCTGACACCAAAATCGTCAGATTGCCCCGCGTGACTAATGCTGTCTGAATCTTGCTTTGCGCTCGTTGCTGAGGTGCCGTCACTAATTGGTTATAGGCAACATAACTGCCGATTCCTGCGATCGGAATTGCTACCAGCAAACCCATCAGCCATTTGTTGATTTTTAGCCGATCGATTCCTTGCTTTAAATTCAAGCTAATACTGAACATTTTCACCTCAAATTTAGGTGTAAGGGCGATCGCTTTGATCGAATAGAGTCGTGTTTTTCATAAAATTAATTTTCCAATATAAATTTGAGATATTTATACTTTAAAGTAAATTCTAAAAATTGTTAAGCGATTGTAAGTCAAGCATAGCTACCAGCATCAATAAAAATATGTCTCTAAATATAGAGATAAAGAATTCTAAAAGATGAGTATCTTAGCGCGAGCATTAATCGCTATCTGGCTTTCGACTCGATCTATTCCTATTGATAGAGATTGCAGTGAAAAAGTCCTAGTCAAATATCAGTCTATTGATTGATTCATTTAGTAATAATTACGAGTCTAGTTAAAGTGAGTAAAAAAAAGATAAATTTAATCCGATAAAATCAGAAAAAACTTACATCAAATACGTTGGCATCGAAATCATTCATCTTTCTCTTCTCTTCCTCTGCGCCCTCTGCGCTCTCTGCGGTTAAAAAAATCCGATCCAACCGAAATTCATAGAGAATTCGGCGGTTGAAACCGCTTCTTGTCAAACAAAGTCCGCCTCCGCAGACTAAGAAATAAAGTCCAAGAGGGCAACCACGGGGGGATTGCCCCTACAAAGCATCAAATTGCCTTGCCAATTGTAGGGGCGGTGCCCCCGTGCCCGCCCTCATAGACTTATAGACAAGTGGTATAACTGATTATGCTACGGCGCTGTGGTGGACGGCAATGTTGTTAACGACGATCGGCTCTGATTACTTCCCAAAAACGGCGGAAGGGCGGGTGCTGTGTTTTTTGCTGGGGTTGTATGCGATCGCAGTATGTGGTTATTTGACAGCAACACTGGCAACATATTTTATCGATCGCGATGCCGAGAATGGTGACGCAGAACTAGCCAGTGCAAAATCAATTCAAGCCTTGCAAACAGAAATTAGCGCACTGCGAACAGAGATTCAAGCCTTAACACGACGAGATTTAGAGCGTTGAATTTCTCAGAATTACCTAAATTAAACCCTGCTTTCATAAAAACTATTCCTTAAGAACAGTACCTTCGCCAATTTTAAAGAGTAAACTAGCAAACCCAGCATAATGTCTGCACAAAAATATAAATTACTGCCGTTCTATTTGAGCTTTTCTCACAGTTTCTTCATCTTTGTTCAATATCATGAAAGATAGTCCACATTCTTATTATTGACGAGGATGATTTTTGTGAAATGGCAACAATTAATTCTAGCTTTCCTAGCGACAATTTGCTTAATATTTGCAGGTAATGCCCTGGCTCAGACTGATATCAATATCAACAATACCAACCTCATCCGCTTTGGTGGCAGCGTCACCGTACCAGAGAATCAAGTTGTGGAAAATGCCCTGGCTTTTGGCGGGAGTGTGACGCTATCCCCTAATGCCAAAGTTGTGGATACTGCGATCGCTTTTGGCGGCGATGTCATCCTGAAGAAAGGAGCGCGGGTAGAGGGTGATGCTTACTCGTTTGGCGGCAAAATCCTACAGGAACCAGGTGCAATTATTAGTGGCGAACGCGCTACATTCAGCGATCGACATGGGATGATGTATGGTGTCGATGGCGGCAGAAATAGCTTCTTCGTTCACTACTTCTTCAGTGTCCTTTTTAGAATTAGTTCCGCCGTAGTATCAGCTATTATCGGACTGATTATTTTGCATAGCAGCCCACAATTCCTGCCGAATTTGGCCGCACAATTGCGTCAACGCCCCGGTTTGACTGCTCTATGGGGAATGGGGGCGATCGTCTCCTTTGTCTTTGTAACTGTGTTTCTGGCGATTACGCTGATTGGGATTCCGCTGATTCCACTCCTGAGTCTGACGGCGGTTGTCACGGCTCTAGTCGGAGCATTAGGTGTGGCGCTTTTTGTCGGTCAATCCCTAGTCGGTAAGGGCGATCGATCTTTACAGCAGCAGTTTTTAGTGGGTTTGGCGATCGTGACTGTTCTGACACTAATTCCATTTTTCGGAGGGTTAGCTGTTTCCCTAGTCAATCTCTTCGGCTTGGGTGTCATCTTGCTGTGGCAATTCGGTAGCGAAAAACCTCAAATAGCTACTTCTTGAGTAGGGCGGCATAAATGTCGATCGTTCGTTTTAAGTTTCGGGATTACAGAAGATTTCGGATTGCTCGTCGCGGGAACGATCGAAGTTCGATCGTTGGGCGCAATTTAACGCCGAAAATGGAGAAAATATATTGACTGACACATGAAAAATGAAGCCAAATTAACGCTGCTTAAAATCATTCACACTGCAATCTGGGTATTCTTCAATTTCGTGATTTTCTATATGCTTTATGCGGCGATCGCCAATAAACTCGATATCTGGCTCTGGCTCGGCTATGGATTTGTATCTCTAGAAGGGCTAACCCTACTAACCTTTCGATTCGTCTGCCCGTTAACTCTGATTGCACGGAAATATTCAAATTCAACACAGGACAATTTTGCGATTTATCTTCCTAATTGGCTATCAAAATATACGTTTCTAATCTATACAACTATTTTGGTGATCGTTTCGCTGGTCACAATCTATCAAATTCTAAATCAAAAAACATAGGTAAGTATTATGTGGATGAAATGGACTGCAATGATTGGTGTTTTAATCCTAGTCTGCATTGGAATTGCTGCCATTTATGGTAGCTATCGCTGGCAGTCAGATACTGATAAATTACGAGCCAAATTAACAAATGGACGGCGAACAATTAAGCCCCTAATCTACGACCAAAAAGAGCTTGAAGGCTTGCCAGCACCCGTACAGCGATTCTTTAGGACAGTTCTTAAGGACGGACAAGCGATCGCCTCTGCGGTCAAACTCTCTCAGCAGGGACTGTTCAATATGAATGAAATGGAGGATAAGTGGAGTCCGTTTACTGCCACTCAATTTGTGATGACTCAACGTCTGGGTTTTGATTGGGATGCACGCATCCAGATGGCTCCAGGAGTTAATGCCTTTGTTCATGATGCCTATATCTTAGGAGAAGGCAGCTTACACGCATCATTACTCGGTCTTTTTACCGTTGCTGATGTGCGCGGTACTCCTGAAGCTAACCAAGGTGAATTATTGCGGTTCTTTGCTGAGGCTCCTTGGTATCCGACTGCACTATTGCCCAGTCAAGGTGTGCGCTGGGAGGCGATTAATGACACATCTGCTCGCGCTACTTTGACGGATGGCGCAACCACTGTCTCCGTCGTATTTCAGTTTAATGCTGAAGGGACGATCGCCACTATGCGGGCTGAGGCTCGTTATCGCGACAAGGTAACTGCGATGCCTTGGTGCGGTCGATTATGGGAATATTCAGTTCGCAATGGGATGCTGATTCCTTTAGAAGGAGAGGTGGGATGGGAATATCCAGAAGGCATTCGGCTCTATTTTAAAGGAAGAATTACAGAGATTGAGTATGAGTTTGCATCGTGAGCGATGGCGAACTAAAACGAGTGCATCTGTGTTTTGCAAATATATTCGTAGGGGCGAAGCATTCCGGCAGAAAATCTCTGGTTCTCATTGATAAATTGCCTGCCGGAATGCTTCGTCCTTCTTCCTGATTGGAAACACCAGAATCGTTTTAAACAAACCACAAATCTTGATATTAAAGGATGCCGATTATGAACAGAGAACAGTTTATAGGCATTGCCGGCGGGACACTAATTGCAGCCGTGACAACAGCTTATTTGTTGAGTGATAAAAGCAATATTTCCAGGGCGGATATCAAACCGTCAGACGAGAAAAATGCAACTCTCCAGCCAGACGAAAAAGAGATTTTGCTTCTCGCCTCCCTTGCACCAAGCGGCCACAACACACAGCCGTGGTTTGTCCAATATCTCGAACCTTATCACTGGATTATCGGTAACGATCGCACTAAATGGCTGCCGGCTGTTGACCCGACTCAGAGAGAAACGATATTATCGATCGGCAGTTTCATCCAAAATCTAGAATATGCCGCTGGTGCTTTTGGCTACCTCTGCGATTGGAATTTACTCGCTACCAGCAATCAGGACGATCGCCTGATGGAACTAAAACTGATCAAAAAAACATCAAAGAATCCCTTTGATACTGCAAAAATCAAAAATCGCCGCACAGTTCGTTCCGACTTTTTAAGCGATGTGCTGAAACCAGAAGACCTCAAATATCTTGTCAATTCAGAACCAGAATTTATTCATTATCTACCCAACACTAGCCAACAAAGTGAATTTATCGACGAACAAACTATCGTTGCTAACCGCTTGCAAGCCGATCGCGAGCCAGCACAGCAAGAGTTAGCAGACTGGATCAGATTCTCTACTAAGAATGCCGAGAAATATCGCGACGGACTGACAACTGCAAGTATGGAGATAGAAGGAATTCCAGGTTGGGTGGTGCGGAATTTTTACCACAAAGAAAATGTGATGAAAAAGGATTTCCGAGAGGTAGGCATTGATAAAGTCAAAAAGCAAGTGTCGCAATCGGCAGGTTGGATGCTAATCACCAGCAAGGACAATTCAGTAGCGACATTGCTCGAAACTGGCAGACGAATGCAACGACTTTTCCTGAAGGTGCGGGAAAAAAGTATCGCCATTCATCCGATGACCCAGATATTGGAAGAATCATCAACGCGGCAAATGCTAAATCAATCAATTGGAATTAAGGAAAATATTCAATTCATTTTGCGAGTGGGTTATGTGAAGAATTACCCAGAACCAGTTTCGCTACGCCGCCCCGTTGATTGGTTTGTGCGGCAATGATGGATAGAAGAGGAGACGGAGGAGACTGCACGTGTCTTTCTTCGTGTCAACTTAACGCCAAACCCCTTCAGAGACTACTGTTTGACGATTAAAGCCAGATCCCCCCTAGCCCCCCGATCGAAGGGGGGGACAAGAGTCTTCTCAAAGTCCCCCGAC
>NZ_JAUBOJ010000406.1:0-6468 GCF_036700185.1 Microcoleus sp. BM001215392
CAGTTGATAGTTGACAGTTGACAGTTGACAGTTGACAGTTGACAGTTGACAGTTGGCCGTTGGCGCTGAGTTTGTCGAAGGGTTGACAGTTTACAGAAACTACTGTGGCAATTCTCAAGTTAGTGAATTGGTAATGGGAATCGGGGAATTGGAAAATTGGGAATTGGGAATTGGGAATTGCTAATCAGAAAATTTAAAGGGAATTTGCATCTTGAATATTTTTAGGGACATCGAACCACAACCCAAACGCAGCTTGGTGACTTTATTCACCGCAGGCTTGCTATTCTGGTGTAGTTTGGCTTCGCTGCTGCCAACTTTGCCGCTATACGTTCAATCTGTGGGCGGTAGCAAGCAGCAAATTGGTTTTGTGATGGGTGCATTTGCGATCGGGCTTTTGCTATCGAGGCCGCAGTTGGGTAAAATAGCCGATAGCCGGGGGCGCAAACAAGTTTTGCTGCTAGGCGTGTCCGTCGCTGCACTTGCCCCTATCGGCTATCTTTTCGCTCAATCTGTCCCCTTACTGTTATTTCTGCGAGCTTTTCACGGCATTAGTATCGCTGCTTTTACTACAGCTTACAGTGCTTTGGTCACAGATTTGTCGCCACCAGGAAAGCGAGGCGAATTAATCGGTTACATGAGTTTGGCCGCCCCAATCGGTTTGGCATTTGGCCCTGCGATGGGCGGATTTATTCAAGCTGGGGTTGGTTATCCTGCTTTGTTTGCGATGTCGGCGGCTTTCGCCACCACAGCTTTATTTTTTACTAGCAAAGTTGCCGAACCTAATTTTGCTGAGTTAACAAAGTCTGACTCGCTATCTGAGGACAAAAATAGCCAAAAATACTGGCAAATGCTGTGGAATCCCCGGGTGCGGATTCCGGCTTTGGTGCTATTGCTGGTTGGTTTGGTATTCGGAACTTTGAGCACTTTTATGCCTTTGTTTATCCAAGAAACTAAGGTTAATTTGAATCCGGGATTGTTTTATTCTACGGCGGCTATTGCTAGTTTTAGTCTGCGGTTGGTGACGGGACGGGCTTCGGACAAATACGGCCGCGGTTTGTTTATTTCTGGTGGCTTAATCTGTTACGCCGTGTCTATGTTATTGTTGTATTTTGCTGACAGCAGCGGTGCTTTTTTAATTGCGGCTTTGATTGAAGGTGTGGCTGGCGGTACTGTTTTGCCGATGATGGTGACGCTGATGTCGGATAGGTGCGAACCTCAAGAAAGAGGTCGTTTGTTTTCGATTTGTATTGGTGGGTTTGATTTGGGGATTGCGCTTGCTGGCCCGACTTTGGGTTTTGTTGCTGAACAAGTTGGCTACAGAAATATGTTTGGTTTGGCGGCTGGACTCGCTGGTGTGGCTTTGTTGATTTTTGTTACTTTGTCTAGCAAGGATTTGTCTCATTCGCTGAAATTTGCGATCGGGCGCGGCAAAGATGTTTATGCTTTGAATGAGTGACAGGATGGGCCCCAGAGCCCGTCCCACCAGAATTTTTTTTGGGAATGGGCCTCATAGCCCGTCCTAGCTATTTTTGCAATCTGGTCTATTGTCCGATACAGTTTAGATCGAACCGTTTTAGATTAAAAGCGATGTGAAAAATAGACACGGAGATTGCTTTCATAAGAGCTTGCGTTCATGTATAGCCTTCCTCGCAATCACAATTCTAACTGAACGGTATTGGTCTATTGTCGATCGCACTTGGCAAGTTTAAACAACAAACGCACCCTACAAAATACTGTAAGATGCGTTGCTTTTGATAATGGGCTTGGAGGGATTCGAACCCCCGACCTCATGGTTCGTAGCCATGCACTCTATCCAACTAAGCTACAAGCCCGTGTTGTTTTTTCCTGTTGCTTTGAGAGTTGAAATTTCAGATTTAATCTAAAATTGAACAATCTCTGTCCCGCACAGAATCTAACATTAACACTATCCTCAAAATAATGCAAGACCTTTCGCAAAGTTTTTCTCAATTGCCCGATGCGACAGTGCTAACTCACCTCGACAACAGCGGGGAAGCCCAAATGGTGGACGTTTCGGCGAAAGTCGCAACTGTGCGCCAAGCTGTGGCGGCAGCAAGGGTGCGGATGTTGCCGGAGACATTCGCTGCGATCGAAGCGGGGAATGCGCCGAAGGGGGATGTGTTGGGCACCGCCCGGTTGGCTGGAATTATGGCGGCCAAGCAAACGGCAAATTTGATTCCTCTGTGTCACCCTCTGCCCATCAGCAGCGTGGAAGTGCAGGTGATACCGGATGCTGAGTTGCCGGGGTATCAAATTCGGGCGACGGTGAAAATTAAGGGGGAAACTGGTGTGGAAATGGAGGCGATGACGGCGGTTTCGATCGCGGCACTGACTCTGTACGATATGGCTAAGGCGTTGGAAAAGTCGATCGTCATTGAATCGATTCGACTGGTAAGCAAAAGCGGCGGCAAGTCGGGAGACTATCAAAATTTAGAGGCGTAAGTTCCGGCCTTGGGGGGAGGCAGAATTCAAAAAGCTGCACTTATGATTAAAATAGGCAGAGAACTACTAACATCAAGTGAAAAACTATGCCTCCTCGTTGGCCGCGCAAACCCGATCGCAAAGACCCAGAGTACCGCCAATTAGACGATCGCATGAATTTTGCGATCCACGTCGGTCTTTTTTCTGCTACCAATTCTGGTTTGTGGTTTGTTCAAAATTTGCAAAAGGCTGATTGGCCTTGGGCAGTTACAGTAACGGGTGGATGGGCTCTAGTAGTTTTGGCCCACGCGATTTTCATTTTTGCAATCGCCGATTATTCGCCTCTGACTAAAGATTCTGGCTGATGGCAGTTGTTGGCGATTTGTTAACTGTGTTGATTGATAACAAATAACATTCTGCTTTTTTTATATGCCTAATACTACGCTGGCGATCGAATCCTTAGCTGCTGAAATTGGCGAAAATGTCTACATTGACATTGCCAAGTGGCATTTGTATCTCCGTGATGCCCACCTGCATACCGTTGTTGCCGAACAACTTTACTCAATGCTGGAAGATGGCGATGTAGATGATGACAAAGTTGGACGAGTTTTGCAAGGAATTCCAGTCAAGTTGGGCGGTGGCAAGCGAGAAGTGCCGCTGGCAGATTTGATTCCCATGCAGTCGAGAGTTCATTTGATGGATATCCTTGAGGAATTTCAGCGCAAAATGTAAAGTACAGGGCTGGTTTTGAAACACAAATAAGGCGGGCAATGCTCGCCTTATTTGTGTTTGCCGGCCCATATCAAGCAATCAACTTGGGGGCAGAAAACCGGGCGGTTGAAACCGTATCAGGAATGAGAATTAAATAACTTACAATCTTTATTGTTCTTCTGGCCCATCCCACAAACGCTTCCTTCGTCTTTTAATATCAAAAAACACTAACCTAACCCTACTGGGTAATAGACCCGATATTTTATTAAATCAACCAACCTGCAATTTACAAAAAAAAATAAGGACGCGGCACTGCCGCGTCCCTACACAAATTAACTCAATTTGCGATTACTTAACAAACAGCATTTCTTGATAAGTAGGCAGCGGCCACAAATCATCAGCCACTTCAGCTTCCAAAGCATCAGCATACTGGCGAACTTCATCCATCAAAGGACGAATAGTTTGCGAAGCATACTGCATATGATCTTCAGTCGTAGCAAAATCGTGCTTGCTCAAAGCATCACTCAACTTACTCGCAGTATCCATCATCGACTTAACCAGCGTCGCGACTTTTTGAGCAGTTGCCTTTTCTAAGTCAATGCCAATCTCTTTCAAACCAGCAATTGTGTTAGAAAGATCCGACAAATATCTCACGGCTGCGGGATAAATCATGGTTTTGGCAATGCTTCCGACCAGTTTTGCTTCGACTTCAATAGCCAGCAAATACTGCTCTGCATACACATCAAAACGGCTTTCGAGTTCAACCGGAGTCAAAACACCTGTCTTTTCAAACAAGTCTTCAATGTATTCTGCCTTCAACACAGGCAAAGCATCGGCGGTAGTCCGCAAGTTGGCTAAACCGCGTTCTTCAACGGCCATTTTGTGCCATTCTTCAGAATAGCCATTGCCGCCAAATACCACAGCGCCATGCTCGTCCATCACTTCTTTCAGAACTGTTTGGATGGCAGCATTCAGGTCAGTTCCTTTAGCCAAGTCGCTTTCTAATTTATTAGCAACCCAGTCCAAAGAATCGGCAAGAATTGTGTTCATTGCCACCAGCGGCCCGGAAACAGATTGACCGGAACCTACGGCACGGAATTCAAAGCGGTTTCCTGTAAAGGCAAAGGGCGAAGTCCGGTTTCTGTCACCAGCATCTTTTACGAAAGTAGGCAGTGTTTCTACGCCTAAATTCATGATTCCCCGACCTTGAGAACCCTTAGCTCCGCCCTTGCTAATTTGATCGAAGATATCTTCTAATTGCGAGCCCAAATAGACAGAGATAATCGCTGGCGGAGCTTCGTTGGCACCCAAGCGGTGGTCGTTGCTAGCAGTTGCAACTACGGCGCGCAACAAGGGGCCGTATTTGTGAACGCCGCGAATTACAGCGCCGCAGAAAACTAGGAACTGTATGTTGGAGTGCGGTGTATCGCCGGGGTCTAATAAGTTGCCTTGGGTGGCGTTACCCACTGACCAGTTGACGTGTTTGCCGGAACCGTTAATTCCTGCGAAAGGCTTCTCGTGCAGCAAGCACATAAAACCATGTTTCTTCGCTGTGTTGCGCAGAATTGTCATGGTCAATTGTTGGTGGTCGCTGGCGACGTTTGCTGCTTCAAAAACTGGTGCAATTTCAAACTGACCGGGTGCTACTTCGTTGTGGCGGGTTTTGGCAGGAATGCCCAGGCGGTACATTCTTTCTTCAACTTCTTGCATGAAAACTTGAACGCGCTCTGGGATTGCTCCAAAATAGTGGTCGTCAAATTGCTGACCTTTGGCGGGAGGTTTGCCGAACAGGGTGCGACCTGCTAATAACAAATCGGGGCGGCTGTTGGCGAAGTTGGAATCTATTAGGAAGTATTCTTGCTCGGAACCGCAACTGGAATTTACGGGAGCGACTTCGGTATTTCCTAACAGTTTTAAGACTCTGGTTGCTGCTTTGTTCATGGCAGCAATGGAGCGCAAAAGCGGGGTTTTTTTGTCTAGGGCTTCACCTGTCCAGGAGATGAATACAGTGGGAATGCACAATGTCATGCCGTTGTCTGTTTCCATGACATAGGCGGGGCTGGTGACATCCCAGGCTGTGTATCCGCGAGCGGCTGCGGTGGAGCGAATGCCGCCGTTGGGGAAGGATGAACCGTCTGGTTCGCCTTGTACTAGCAGTTTACCTGCAAATTCTGAGATGACGGAACCGTCGCTTTGGACTGAGATGAAACCGTCGTGTTTTTCAGCGGTGCCGTTGGTTAGCGGGTAAAATACGTGGGCGTAGTAGAGGGCTCCTTTGGATATAGCCCAATCTTTCATTGCTACTGCAACTACATCGGCTACGGAAGGATCGAGTGTTGTACCTGTTTGAATGGTGTTCTTGACTGATTTGAAAATGCTTTTGGGCAGGCTTTCTTGCATTTTGCTCAGACTAAACACGTCTGTTGCCCACATTTCTTCTAACCGCTTGGGAGGCTTGGCAGGAGTTACTTGGCGGTTGACGATTTGAGAAATTGCTTGAACGCGCGATTCGTTTCCACTCATGGTTATTTTTATTGTGATTGCGAGACGAGTATTTGTGAAAAAAATAAAGGTTACCAAAAGTCTAAGGCTTGACGAATCTGTTGGATTTACTCAACATTTTTAGTCAAAGCTTACTTTTTGGGAGAATGCCTTTTTTGACAGGCTCTAAAAGATTGGAGGAGCGAGGCTTAATCGCTTCGCTGTCCATCTGGGTGACAGTGAGCGTGTCAGATAGATGCGCTGGGATTTCAGTTATTAGCAAGAAAATAGATGACAGGAGCCTGTACTAAGTTGAGTCAACATCGTAGATGTCGGCGCTGTACGGATTTAGTAGCTAACTTTCACCCTGGTAAGCTCAAAAATTTTGTGCGAGTCAATTCCGATGAATTCAGGTCAAAACTACTTATGGTTTTTAATGGTTTGACGATCGATAAATCGCAGTCCAGCAAACAACCCACTTGTTTTAGGGTTTTGGAGAATTATGGATAGTACACAATCTACACTTGGAAAGTGTAAACAATCGTTACGCAAAAAAAAGTATTCTAGGCTACAGAATTTTAGGTTTTTTGTCTGAAGGGTCGATCGCCCGTATCGCACATAACCGCAGGATTTTAGTTGTAGGGTGTGTGACTAGCGCGTTATTTTGTCGATAATTGAGGGTTGAAAGGTAAATTGTACTTGCGCCGCTGTGATTCAGCAAATTCGTCAAAAGAACTAAATCGTCCGCCATCAAAATCATCCAAACCCTGCTGGATAGCCTGAATAGACTTGAATTGCATAAGTCTTTGATTGATACAGAAACCGCAGATGTCAGAC
>NZ_JAUBOJ010000407.1:0-6444 GCF_036700185.1 Microcoleus sp. BM001215392
TTTTATTTCTCCACGGATGAATCCGGGGGCTTGTATCCTGGATGCTTTCGGTCATGGTAGGAATCGGAACCAAACTGACTTTAGAAGAATTTCTAGCTTTACCGGATGGAGATGTATATTATGAGTTTGTAGATGGTCAAGCAGTTCCTAAAGTGTCTCCAAAATTTTTTCATTCGACTTTACAGTTTGCTTTGTGTCGCCTGATTCGTGAATGGTGTAAAGGAAGCGGGCGAGTGCTTCCAGAATGGGAAATTTTGTTAAAACGTCAGGATAAAGATTGGGCACCTGTTCCCGATTTAACATACATTTCTTATGAACGTTTACCAAAAAATTGGCGGCGGAATGAAGCTTGTCCCGCAATTCCTGAACTGGTAATTGAGATTATCTCTCCCGATAAAACGATGCAGGAATTTGAAGATAAGGCGAAAGATTATTTGGCTGCGGGTGTGACGCGAGTTTGGGTAGTAGATCCAGAGGCTATTTTAATTAAAAGCTTTTTTTTCGATGGTTCTAGTCAAATTTATACGAATAATACATTAATTATAGATGAGTTGCTGCCCGGTTTGGAGTTGACAACTCGAAGGATTTTTCAAGAAGCGGAATTGATTGATTGATTGAGGGCGATCGCCAACTGCACGATCTAAAATGAGACGTATAATTTATCGTATCTCAATGTTTTTAGGTCATGACTGCTTTTAATACTAAAAATCTAACTTTCAATGCAGTTATCCGCCTGCTAAACTTTTAGAAAGAACCTCATGGATTGTGAACCTTCCATCCAGATTTTAGAAGTCCTGAAAGCTTTGTGCAAGTTGCAGAATACTGCGCTGGGTAACTGATACTAAATCCGGGTTTGATACCGCCTCGATCGTTCGACAATGGAAATCGCTACTATACCGCTCATAGGAATCTGGACAAAGCTACCCAAGAGCAAAAGATTTCTCTACAGTCAAGGAATATATCGCGGGTCGCGATTGGAGTTAAGAACTGATAGAATGCGATCGGTGGAAGGAGTCAGAAGACAGCGTTACCCATCCGCACAGGAGGCATGGCAGGGCTTGAAAGGGTTAGACAGCGCTGTTAAGTAGCAACAATTTATATTGTGTGGCATAATTATCATCACTTAAATTACCAAATCACAGCTTTAGCTCAACCGTATGAATCTGAATCCAGGGGATGTGATTGGCGGTCAATACAAAATTATAAAGGAATTAGGGCGAGGATGTAGCCAGACGTATCTAGCTGAAGATCACAACAATTCAGAACGGCAAGTTGTTGTCAAAGAAATTATACCTTTATCTAGCAATATCGCAATTTTTCTAGAGGCACAACGCAGATTTAACATAGAAGCTCAAGTTTTGACACGCTTAGGGACTCACTCTCAAATACCGGAGCTGTTTAAGAGTTTTGAAAAATCAGGAAAATTCTATCTAATTCAAGAGTTTATTGAAGGCGACACGCTCAGCAAAGAACTGAGAATAGGCAATCGGTTGCAAGAAAACGAGGTGATTAACCTGTTGCAGGAAATCCTGGAAATTCTTAATTTTGTTCATGGGGAGCAAGTGATTCACCGGGATATTAAACCTGCTAATATAATTCGCCGTCGGCGAGACGGAAAGCTGGTTTTAATTGACTTTGGAGCAGTTAGAGAAATCAGTACCTTGGAAGAGTCTGCGGGGTCAATGAACCCAACAATATCATGTGGAACGCCCGGTTATATGCCTCCCGAACAAGGCAATCGACAAGCAAGATTTAGCAGCGATATCTATGCTGTAGGAAAGATTGGCATCCAAGCACTCACGGGATTAGATCCTTCAAATCAAATACGCACAGATTCAGATGGTGAAGTGATTTGGCGTCATTGGGCACAGGTTTGTCCTGAGTTAGCAAACATTTTAGACAAAATGGTGCGCTATCACTTCAACGATCGCTATCAGTCAGCATCTGAGGCATTGCAAGCATTGACAGCGATCTATACTCCAGACACACCGTGGTGGAAACTTGTATTTTCCCAACTGTTTCAGTTGATGTCGCAGCTATGCCGTTTGAGTCGCAAGAAAATCTTGTGGTTGGGGTTAGCTGTAGCAACATTGGCTGGTGCGATCGTTTTTTCACAATTACTCAGCTCACAACCAACTATCAAATCACAACAAGCGATCGCTCCGGGGGAAAATCATTTCAGTGAGGGGAAAAAAATCTTAATTCCCGGCTCGATACTATCAGAAAAGCAAAATGGGGTTAAAGCATTCGCTGACGGTAAGTACATTGAAGCAATTCGCTTATTCGAGCAGGCAAGGAAAACAGAACCCAGAGATCCGGAAACTTTAATTTATCTCAATAACGCTCGGATCGCCGCCCAAAATTTGCCTGCTTACACGATCGCGGTTGCTGCCCCTCTCGATAGTGGTAAAAATGATGTAAACGAATCGGGGCAGGAACTTCTGCGAGGAGTTGCCCAAGCTCAAGATGAGGTCAATCGGAGACAAAAAATTAATGGTAAAAGTCTGAAAGTGGCGATCGCAGATGATGCTGACAAAGAAGACCAGGGTATTGAAATAGCGAAGGTTTTGACTGCTACCGCTAAATCAGATATCTTAGCTGTCGTCGGTCACTTTTCCAGTTCAGTAACTCTCAAGACTGCTCCTGTTTATGAAAAGGAAAAATTAGTATTAGTGTCTCCTACAAGTACATCTGAAGATATCTCAAAATCGGGTGATTTTATATTTCGCAGCGTCTCTAGCGATCGGGTAGCTGCCCAAAGCTTGTCTAGTTACTTGGTTAATAGAGTCCGTCAGCAGACAGTGGCAGTTTTTTATAATCCTGGAAATGCTTATAGCCAATCTCTCCGGGATCAATTCCAGACTAACTTCATATCTAGTGGTGGAAATATAGTCGAGGAATTTGATTTATCTAGCCCTCTGTTCAAACCATATCTAGCTGTAGATAAGGCAAAAAAACTAGAAGCTAAAGGGCTTGTTTTATTTCCGAATATCTCAACTCGCGACGGAGCAATAAACACGATCGAAGCAAATCGCTATGGCTATTGTATGGTAGGAGGAGATAGCCTCTACAATTCTCAGACATTGAAGGATGCTGGCGAAGAATCTGTCAATCGCCTGGTTATAGCTACTTTTTGGCATAGATTGAACAGTCCAAATCCACAATTTCCCAAAGATGCTGAGAATTTATGGCAAGCGGGAGTCAGTCCCAATACGGCCTCAGCTTATGATGCAACTCGTGCGGTGATAGAAGCCTTAAGAAATCTGCCGCAACCAACCCGGATTAATATTCAAGAGGCTTTGGCTAATGCTAGTTTTAATACTATTGGAGCTACAGGTAAAATAAGTTTTGACAAGAATGGCGATCGCAAGGAGTCAACTATTCAATTGGTAGCAGTAGTGCCGTCTAGCAATAACTCTGCTTATGAATTTGTGCCTATAGACGATCCGAGAGTGCGGTTTAATTGCCCATAACTAAGTACGATCGCTGAAAGATAATCTTTCACTTTCCTTAAAACAAAGTGATAATTGCCGTATTAGGAGTCTGACTTAAAGCTGCGATCGCACCATAGTTTTCTCTTAGCATTCTCTCTATATCCCCTGTTGAACAATTTCCGCGACGTATCCAAATTACCTTTGGAGGAAATCCCAACAATAGACTCAATTCACTAAAATCCGCATCTTTGGTAACAATAATATAGTCATGCTGACGAGCATAATCCCAAACCTCGCGATCTGGTATAGTAGCTAATCCAATCCCATCAACATGAACTGAACCAGGGTAGATATCTGCGAGGAGCTCGACAAGACGAGGAGAGAGATTTTGGTCAAACAAAAGTAGTCTCATGACCCAACGACTAACATAAACTGTTCGCGTTTAGCGGCGAAACTCAAGCAAGCTAAAATATCCTGTTGGGTGAGATAGGGAAAATCATCTAGAATTTCTTGATAAGTCATCCCAGAAGCCAGATATTCCAGCACGTCATAGACTGTAATTCTCATGCCTCGAATACAAGGTTTACCACCTCGTTTACCCGGTTCGATCGTAATTATATTAGCGATATCTTGGTCTGACATGGCTCTCTTCTGTTAGTTTCTGTTTTTAATTCTAACCTAGGAAGCTGATTTTCACGATCGCACGCCCTACTCAAAGACATTCATTGAGTTGTTTTTGTTCTCCTTCCGGCTGCACTTGCTTCTGCAAACTAATTTTGTCGCCTACTTCATACCCAGAATTAAAACCAGCCTCGCTGCTGACTTGAGAATCTGTCCTGGTTTTGACTTTAACCCCTCGGTCTTCTAAATAATCTGCGATCGCCAGTTGATTCTTTTCAAACATCGATCGCACTACAATAGCAGGAGTAGCCGTCGTATCAACCGATCCCGGAATCCCTGACTCCTCCATCTCCCGCTTTTGTTCGAGCAGCCTTTGCCGCAACCTTGTGGCGCATCCCACCCGAAAAGCGTTCAGATACGCCAGTCCCCGGCCGCTTCCTTTGCGATATTTCGCCCGTTTGTCGATCGCAGAACTCAGATATTCATACAGGTGCTTACAAACAATCAGATTTGTAGAACTTCCTACCAAAAACATACTACCAGTATAAGTGTTGCGCATACCAGTACAACCGTTAGCTTCAGCAATTCCCGACAGCAGCATCATTTTCCAAGTGACAAACTTCGATGTTGTCTCAACTGAGCTTTCGTCAATCTCTTCTTGATGATTCGGCCCTAAATCGGCGAGGCCCAGATTGTACTGCGCCAGTAAAACTGAAGCTTTTGCGGCCGCAGCAGTCGATTCGTTTTCATTGGATGAGGTGGCGAGGGCTAGGAGTTTTTTGATTTTTTCGACAATACTTGTGTCTGCCATTTTTTGATGGTTTTGGGGTGAGAGTACGCGGTTGCAAGGTTTTGGGGATGTTTCTATTTTACTAGAGTGTTGGAATGTGCGATCGTATTTTGAGGATATTTTATTTGATTGAATAGATTTTTTTAACCGCAGAGGGCGCAGAGTTCACAGAGCAAGATAGAAACAGAGAAGTTTGTTACTGATTGGCATACTATTCGAGGATTTCTAGGACTGATTTGGGCTGCAATTTATCTTTAAACCAGACTATTTTTGCAGGGACATCTTTGATATTGACTCCAGCTTTTTCTAAATTCAGTCTTTCGGAAATAGCTAAAATTAAGTTGTCGCATCCAGACTTCTGTACTTGAGCAAATTTCTTTTGCAAATACTCCGGCCGCCAATAGCCGACGATTTCTAATATAAACACTCGCCCGTCGGGATGAACTAACCGAAAGTCGGGAATCATGACGCTTCCGGGAATTGGGATTAGATCGACTTCTCGTTCGAGTTTCCACTCGCTTTTTAAGCTATCCCACCTGCTAGCAAATGCTGCTTCTAACATACTATCATAGGGTTTGCCTGGGGGATAGTGGCTGACTAAGCCGCAGTCGGAATTTAGGCTGAATTTACCTGTTTTTACAACGCCGCTAAAAGTATCTTTGGTTTGCAGAGTTGAGTGCATACTCCACTTGGTGACGTGTAGGAGTGCGGGCAGCATTTTGGCGAGGGCTAAGCCGTAGCGGGTGCTGGGTTTGAACAAGCTTGTAGGGCCGTCGATTGTAAGGGTAAAACCGTGGTCTGCATCGCCTTCGATGTAGGTCATTAATTGAAATAGTTTCAGATACCTAAAGAGGAGTTTGTATTCTCCGGGATCGTTGCGGTGCGCGGTTAGTTGGACTTGACTTGCTCGGTAAAATATGCCTTGGACTTGGGAAAGGTTGTATCTGTGAAGTAAGTTTTCGGGTGTTGGTGCGTCAAATTGGGTGAGGATTTTGTTTTCGTTTAAATCGGCGTATAAACCTGTTTTGATTTCCTGGGTTAAAACTTCTCTGTTTAAGTCTTGGCTGAGTTCTGTGGCTACTGTTTCGAGGGTTATTTCGGTGGATTGTGGGCTGGGAGTCGATCGCGCTGACAAGGCAAATACGCGCTGTCTCAAGTCTGATGGTTCTAGGGGACTGATGACTTCTAAGGTGCTGAAACTGCCTTTGAGGAGGTGCGCTAATCCCCGTTTCAGCCGATAGTCGGGGCTGTCGCCTTCTAATTCTAGCAAGCGTCCGTCGAGTTCGCCTTGGGTTTTGCCGATCGCACTTTGGAAGCAATCAATCATTTCGGTAGCTGCTTCTAGGTTTTTAGCATCTATCTTGAGGCGTAATGGGATGATTGATTCGCCGTTTTGGCGGTGGCTTAGGAGGTCGGTTGGTAGCATTTGTTAACAAAGATTTTTTGTTTTTAACGAACCGCGAAGGCGCGAAGGACGCGAAGGGAAGAAAGTTCGGCAACGGATTATGTAACGGATGTAACGGATGTAACGGATGTAAAACATTGAAGGAAGAAGGAAGTTCGGCAACGGATTATGTAACGGATGTAACGGATGTAACG
>NZ_JAUBOJ010000408.1:0-6436 GCF_036700185.1 Microcoleus sp. BM001215392
GGATCGCGAATTAAATAATTTACACATATTTGTGGGATGGGCGTCCCGCCCGTCCTTTCTGGACGCCCATCCCACAAGAACAATCAAGAACAATAAAAATTGTAAGTTATTTAATTCTCATTCCTTAGTAATTAGGTAATTGGTAATTGGTAATTGGTAATTGGTGATTGGTGATTTATTTCCAATGCCCTGCGCAAGCTTTCTTCCCAATCCGTCCGCTTCGCTTCGCGCAATTTCCTGTTGGCCCAATTCCCAATTACCAATAATTACTTACTCTTTTTCAAAATTTGTCCGTTGTCATCAATCGTCAAACCAGTATTTGGAAAATCGCTCTTTGTCAAACGGCGAATCAACCCCACAGTTCTAAAATCGTTATCGACAGATGGAATACCTTGTCTGTCAAGTTCGATGGGGATAATCTTACCAGAAACAAAATCACCTTTTGGAGTCATTTTTACATCTAAAATCAGAGATTGACCGAGTTCTGCTGCTGTGGACAAAGTGCGATAACCCATAAAATTGCCGAGGGAATACGCAATCAATTTCCCTTTATACAGTTCCAAAGCTCTGGTAACGTGCGGGCCGTGTCCCAAAATCAAATCCGCTCCCGCATCAATCATCGTGCGCGAAAATAAAACCATATTTCCCCGGTTTTCTCCGTAAAAGAACTCGTTTTTATTTCTCACATTCAGAGCTCCCGTTCCTTCAGCTCCAGCATGAACTGATATGACTACAATATCAGCCTTTTGCCTCGCTTTTTTGACAAGTTCTGCCCCTGCTTGCATTTCCAACAATGAATTGTGAACTTCGCCGTAGTTGCTGAAACCGATAAAGGCAAAATTCACGCCTTTAACATTTTGATAAACAATTTGATCTCTTTTACCAACAGACTTCATGCCGTTGCTGTCGATATTTTTGATCGTGTCCTTAAATCCCTGCTCGTTAAAATCGTAAGAGTGATTGTTAGCAATATTCAAGATATCAAAACCAACATCTTTGAAAATTTTGGCATAACTCGGAGGCGTCCGAAAGGCAAACAGCATTCCTCCGCCGCCTCCTTTGGAGCTGTAAGGATAATCGGTCATTGTGCTTTCAAAATTGCCAAACAGAATATCGGCTCCTTGGAGGTAAGATTTGACCGATTCAAATAAACGCTCTTTTTTTTCGGGCAGTTTGTTGTAGGGGAAATTGGTGCCGGGGATCATGTCGCCAACTGCTTTGATGCTGACAGTTGCAGGCAGATTGGCAGGTGTTTTTGCTGCCTGGTCGGGCGATTTGGGGGCTGGCTGGGGTTTGGCTGCCGGTGAGCGAGAGGGGGTCGAGATTACTTTTTGTACCGCAGGCTTCTCTGTTCGAGGGTTAATGCTGGCGGTGGTTGAGGATTTGTTAAATTGAGAACCCAGTACAAACCCAGCTATCGGTACAAAAATCAGACTCAGAGTACCGACTGACATCCAAGATTTTTGAGTTTTATTGCGAGCTAACTTTGCCCGCGGTGATGGCTTTGGCTGCGGTTGGTTTGTGGGTTTGGGAGTTGGGATTTGAGCAGGTGCAGGCGGCGATTTTTCTGGTATTTGAGCCGGTGCAGTTGTGACATTTTGAGTTTTTTCTATTGTTGGCAAAGTCACAGGAATTGGGGCCGCCGGTGCATTTACCGCCGCCATTGTACTTACGGAGGCCGATGTACTTACCGAGGCCGTTGCGCTTACCGCCGCCATTGCTCTCTCGGCAACAGGTACGCTAGCGGGTGCTTTTGTCAAGGGTTTTTTTAATTCTACCGTCTGAGTCCAAGCGGGCAATTGCTCGCCTTCGGCCCGCCCGTAAACTGTTAGTCGGTAAATGTTATTTGGTTGGAGCCGCTGCAATCCTTTGACTGCGACTCGGAGACAGGCTTCTTCTGCGGGCAATTGTTCTGCTTCCAGCAGCAGGTGCAGGGTGTCATTTTCCAGGCTGGCTTTAGCGGTGACGCCGAAGCTTTGGAGTGCTTGGCCCAGCAGAAATGCGATCGCCCTGGGATCGCCTTCTTTTGCTAAATTTAAGATATCTTGTTGGCTCACAAATGCCTCTACTCTCACACTAGAAATTTAGCTCGATCTTATATCAGATTCGGCTAAATGCCATGAAATTGTGATCATTTAACATAAGTTAAGTAAGTACAAATAAACATACTGAAAATATTTGCGATTCGGGTCAGAATTTACTCAAAAACCTGGTTTCTCGTTCCTGTTGCAAATCCCGCTTGTCCGGCTTGCGATTAAGATTAAGACAAAAGCTGGTGAACGGCTCCGCGATGACGCAGTTAAACTCACAGGTCATGCTACCCCATCGGCGAGAAATCGACGGCGCGAGACAATTGCCCCCCCTCCCCCCACCAGCGCAGCCGTGCTGTGCTGGTGGCGCCCGGAGCGCCTGCACAGCAGGTAGCTGAGGCGAAAGCTGGCAATCAACTTTCTCGATGCCGCTGGTTTACCCGCAGCCTCCGAATTTAGTTATTTTCCAACTAATTAGGTAAAACAGTTGCACGTCAATGAAGCAATTGTGTTAGCGAGATCCGGAGCGCTGCCACCTCAAACCATGATTTTTCGCGAGTGGGGCGCTATTTGTGAGTTAGTTGAACGCAGAGCAGCTAGGATCGAGCTAACTCAAGGTTACACTAAAGCTCGTCAGGCGGCGGCCTCTCAAAAACCCGATTGAGTCTTATGGCGCATTACCGCTCCACTTTATGTTTATTGACCTGCATTGCCTGTCTGGGCGCTGCCTTTAGTCCCAGTGCGGACGGAAGGCAACAGATTGTCAATGCTTCCTACGGGGTTGTTTCCCAAGAAATTGCTCAGGCAAATTCTCCCCCGGACGACCGCCAGGACTCCAATCCTCCAAAACCCTCTCCAGCGCCCGACAAAAAGAATTCCTTGCCGTCGAAACCGCAAAAATCTAATTCCAAAATCCCAAAACCAATCTCCAATATAATTGTCATTTTGTCGAACCAACGGGGGTTTTTAATGTTGGGTTTTGCAGCAGTTGTCGTCACGGCAGCGGCAGTATTTATCATGCTAAAATTAGTTGGCAGCGACGATTCAAATCATCGCATGCGAAGAGGTTCAAGAGGCTCTCGCCACAACCCAAAAAACCCTGCATTCAGCAATCCCGACGTTCCGAAAAAAAATCCCACAATCCGACAGCAACGGGAGGCTTATGAGCAAGGAAAATCATTCCCTGCATTGCCCTACGCTGGCAATTCATCCCAGGGCTACAATCCCGACAGCAACGATCGACGTTTACCGTCGATCCAGGAATCGGGGGAAGTAGAATCTGAGGATGCAGGGGTAGAGGGCGATCGAATTAATGGCGGGACAGGGACGGAGGAAAATAGCAGCAACGGCTACGGGGACTCGGGTTTGAACATTCCGGAAACAGCTAATCGAGCCGCTGAGCTAGCAAATCAAAAAAAAGATATTTCTCTTCCAGAAAAGGAGGCGAGACCTAAACTTGATATTATTGAAAAACTGATTGAAGATTTGCAGCACCTAAACCCAGCACAGCGGCGCAAAGCAATTTGGGAACTCGGCCAGCAAGGAGATTCCCGAGCCGTGGAGCCGCTGCTCGATTTGCTGGCAAATTCTGACTCTAAACAGTACAGTTTAATTTTGGCAAGTGTCTCGGAAATTGGCATCCGTACTCTCAAACCCATGAATAATGCCTGGTCAATTTCCCTGCAAAATGAAAACCCAGAAGTGCGGAAAAATACGATTCGCGACTTGACGCGGATTTACGAATTGGTGAATCAAATCAGTCACTTGTTGCACCGGGCCACGGACGATCCAGATGCAGAAGTTCAGGAAACTGCACGGTGGGCAATCAATCAGTTGAATCGCATCCGCCCGCGTTCTGGGAGGGATGATTAGTCAGTTGTCATTGGTCATTGGTCATTGGTCATTAGTCAACACATACATATTATTGATCTACGATATAAGTAACTGCTTCTATTTTTTCTAGGGAGCATCTCAATGACTGTAAAAAGTGTTTTTTAGGAGTGCGAGCGTTGGCGATCGTTAGCAAGCGAGCGGGATGCTTGCACTACAATTGCAAAATTACGCTGGCGAGCGGGATGCTCGCACTGCGATCGCAAAATTAATTATTATTCCGATGCAAAGCTTAACTTTATGATTGTTGATAATATGCTAAAATCAGTGGCCGATGACCAATGACTAATGACGAATGACTAATAACTCATTAAAATTATTGTTCTTATCAACTTCTGTCGGTCAGCTCGGTTCCGGGTTGGGCGGCGGAGTTGAACTTACAGTGTTCAATATTGCCACATATTTGCACCGCCTCGGTCATAAAATAGCAGTGGTAGCACCAGTAGGTTCAGTTTTAGAATCAATTCCAGTCATCGAAATCCCTGGGGATTTACAAGTAACTGCACAAACACAAGATTACCACGCTCCGATTGTAATGCCCGCCGATGGGGTGCTGGCAAATATGTGGGAATACGCCCGCCAAGTCGAAGATGAATGGGATGTAATTGTTAACTTTGCTTACGATTGGCTGCCGTTTTATTTGACGCCATTTTTTAGAACTCCGATCGCCCATTTTATCAGTATGGGCTCACTTTCGCGATCGCTCGATCGCATCGCCGAACAAACCGCCGCCAAATTTCCCGGTACGATCGGAGTTTACACCGCTTCCCAGGCGGCAACCTTTGCTTTTGCCGCCGAGTGTCAGTTATTGGGAAGCGGCATCGATTTATCGCTGTACGAATTTTGCAGCCAACCAAAACCCAAATTAGCTTGGCTAGGCCGCATCGCGCCGGAAAAAGCCTTAGAAGATGCTGTGGCGGCCGCCAAATTTACAGGCATTCCCCTGAAAATTATGGGCAAAATGCAGGATGAGGATTATTGGCAAAAAATTTGTGCAGATTACCCGGATGCTCCGGTAGAATATTTAGGATTTCTGACGACAATCCAAATGCAAGAGCAAGTCCGCCAGTGCCGAGCCTTGTTGATGACGCCGCGCTGGGTAGAAGCTTTCGGAAATGTCGCGATCGAGGCTTTGGCGTGCGGTGTGCCGGTGATTGCTTACGAGCGCGGGGGGCCGGCGGAAATTGTGCGAGACGGCGTGACGGGCTTTTTAGTCGAGCCTGACAGCATAAATGGCTTGGTAAGTGCGATCGCCCGTTTAGATGAAATTGACCGCAGCGCTTGCCGGCGACAAGCAGAGGTAGAATATTCTTTGGAAGCTTTGGGCGATCGATTTGTGCGCTGGTTCAAATCTATTCTAAAATTGAGTTAAATAAACTCTTAATCGACCACAAAAAAAGACAAAAAAAATTATGGCAACTGAACGTTTAGTGCTTTTATCGAGCAGAGAAGTCGAAAAAATGCGTCAAGCTGGCCGCTTAGCAGCTCAGCTTCTTTTGCATCTTGAACCAATGATTAAACCGGGTGTCAGCACTCTGGCAATTAACGACGAAGCGGAACGCTGGACTTTAGCCCACGGCGCCAAAAGCGCTCCGTTAGGTTATAAAGGATTTCCCAAATCTCTGTGCGCTAGTGTCAATGAAGTTGTCTGTCACGGCATCCCGAATGCAAAACAAATTCTCAGAAAAGGCGACATTGTTAACATTGATGTAACGCCTTTAGTTGATGGCTATCATGGCGATACTTCTAAAACTTTTTTTGTTGGGGAACCTTCACCTGTAGCTAAAAGGTTAGTTGAAGTAACTGAGGAATGTCTGAGAAGAGGAATTGCGGAAGTTAAGCCGGGTGCTCGCACTGGTGATATCGGTGCGGCGATTCAAGAATATGCTGAAGCCCAAGGTTTTTCGGTAGTGCGAAATTTTGCGGGACACGGCGTGCACCGCGTTTTTCACACTGAACCGGAAATTTTGCATTACGGTAAGCGGGGGACTGGAAAGAAGCTCAGACAAGGCATGGTTTTTACGATCGAGCCGATGATTAATGAGGGTACTTGGGATGTGGAAATTTTGGCGGATGGTTGGACTGCTATCACTAAAGATGGTAAGCTTTCGGCTCAGTTTGAACACACTCTGGCTGTGACTGATTCTGGGGTGGAAATTCTGACTTTGCCGTAGCAATCATTAACAAACAATCTGAAAAAGCCACTCCTATATCCAAGAATTAACATTCATCCCGTAGGGGCGGGTTTCACAGACAATATCTAACGATTAGCAACAATCTAGATAAACCCGCCCCGCCACAACCGATAACCCACATCAACCTGAAATTTGCATTTCTTCCGAAAATGTAGGTTTGTATTTATGGTTGGGTGGGGGCGGGTTGGCGAGATTGTCTGTGTGAGTCAGAAATTGTCTGTAAAACCCGCCCCTACGGAATTACGTTCGATTCACCAAACACGATCTAACTAATAACTAATAACTAATAACTAATAACTAATAACTAATAACTAATAACTA
>NZ_JAUBOJ010000409.1:0-6435 GCF_036700185.1 Microcoleus sp. BM001215392
ACGATCGAACTTTATAACAGGTTCGATCGTTCGGACTTCAGTCCTCTTCAAATCAGAGAGGACTGAAGTCCTCACTACAAACTTGATAAGGGTTATTTTATGATATAACCGGCAGCGATCGCAAATTGGGAATTAGTTACACTGCAATAAACTTAACTATAGTTAAGATGCTTAATCCCCCATTCGTGCATCGAATCAATAATCGGCTTAAGACTTTCGCCCAAAGGCGTGAGCGAATATTCAACTTTCGGCGGAACTTGTAGGTAAATTTCCCGATGAACAATCCCATCTGACTCCATCTCTCGCAACTGCTGCGTCAGCATCTTCTGAGTAATGCCGTTGACAGCTCGTTGCAGCTCGTTAAAACGCTTCACTCCTTGAAACAACTCCCGGAGAATTAAGACTTTCCAGCGCCCGCCAATCACCTCTAAAGTTGTTTCTACCGGGCAATTTGCGCGCTCAATAGTTCCTGCTTTAGCTTGCATAGTATCTTTTTGGTAACTACCGCACTTTTAAGTGCGTACTTCCCATAATAGCTTGACTCGGTTTAAAGTAGAAACATCCCAGAAACACCCGAGAATTTTCACTAATACCAGTTCCCGAAAACAATGGAACTGTAGGCTCGCCTTCCAAACCACGAGCGACCTCAGTCATTCCCAATTCTTCAATCTAAAATCTCAAATCTCAAATCGCAGGAGGATTCAGAAAATGATTACCATCAGAAAAAGTGCAGCAAGAGGACACGCTAATCGCGGTTGGCTGGACAGTTATCATACATTTTCTTTTGCCGATTATTACGATCGCAATTATATGAATTTTCGCTCCTTGCGGGTAATCAACGAGGATGTCGTTAACCCCGGGAAAGGTTTCGGCACTCACGGGCACAGCGACATGGAAATCATTACCTATGTACTGGAAGGAGCGTTAGAACACAAAGACAGTTTGGGTACTGGCGCAGTAATCAAACCGGGTGAAGTGCAGCGGATGAGTGCAGGTACGGGCATCCAGCACAGCGAGTTCAATCCCTCGCAAACTGACCCAGTTCATTTGCTGCAAATCTGGCTGTTACCCGATACTAATGGATTGCCGCCGAGTTACGAGCAGCGGGATTTTCCCCTAGCCCAAAGGCGCGGGAAACTGCGCTTAGTTGCGGCGCCAGATGCGAGAGATGGTGCGGTGAAAGTGCATCAAGATGTCGATTTGTATGCAGCAGTTTTGGATAAAAACTCGCGGGTTTCTCATGTTTTGCAGCCAAATCGCCATGCTTGGATACAAGTTGCTCGCGGTGCTGTTTTGCTCAACGGCTTGACTTTAGAAAAGGGTGACGGTGCGGCGGTTAGCGATGAGTCAGAGTTGGTTGTAGAAGCGGCAGAAGATGCGGAGTTTTTGCTGTTCGATTTGGCATAAAATTTAAGGCAAAATCCCCGAATTATTAGAAAATTCGGGGATTTGAGCCACTCGGCGGTTCAAACCGATCCTACACAAACTTTTGTCCGCGCAACGCGAGACTAAGAAATTAATTAGCCATCCAAGATTTTGTCCCAAAAATACCTGCGATAAGTTCGGAAATGCCAAAATCAACATCTAAGCTTTCCCAGTGTACGCTGCTACCGGAAGGCGGCAGCCAAACATCAGCAAGTTGTTCTGGTGAAGCACTTTCTAAGCCTTGTGCAAGCCTTGGAGGAAAACAGAAAATAGCACCGTTTTTGAGTTTGATAACAATTAAATCTTCCGACTGATTGTACTGCACGGATTCGGCACGCGGCTCTGTAGCCTCAGCGGTTTTCCATGTTTGCTTGGCTTGGGCTATTTGCTGTCGGAGATTTTCCTCTGTTAACTCTTTGTTCCAGTTTCTAGATATCATGTCTACCTCCACTATGAATAATTTACAAGCAATCGAGCAATGGTTCGACAACTGCTCGGGTTTCTTTACTACTAACTACCGGCACAATTTCAAAAGTCGCTCCAGAACCGCACCACTTCAAAATCCATTCCTGAAATAAGCGCAAATCATCACACTCCATAAGCTGGAAACATCTACTGAAATTGGGTTCTACCCAACTATCAATATATTTAAGACCCTCGGGAAACATTCTGCCTTCGTCACGAATGCGCTGATAAATTGGCAGCATATCATTATCTTTGAATCGTTCAATAATCATGAATAGCATTCGATCCTCCTTAGAATTCGTTCGCACTTGCAAAAACTCTTCCCTTATCAACCATCAATACGCCACAAACCGGAAAACTAATCCGTCTGTTGATAGATGGGTATGTTAAATTGACACAATCATGAATTACAGCAGAACAATTCCGGCTATTTTGAGTGCTTCGATCGCCCTCAGCGCGATCGCCCTCATCCCACTCACCTCACCTCCAATCGCCCTAGCCTTAACCGCCGACGCCGTTAAAACCGTCGCCAAACAAATCACCGTGCGCATCCAGGGCACAAAAGGCGGTTCGGGAGTAATTTTAGAGAAACAAGGTAGCACATACTATATACTCACCAACTGGCACGTAGTCGATAAAGCAGGCGATTACGAGGTTGTAACTCCCGACGGTAAAGCTCACTCTGTATCATACAGTCTAATCCGGCGAATGCCCGGTGCGGATTTAGCGATCGTCCCCATCAGCAGCCCTCAAAGCTACCGTCTCGCTGAATTAGGCAATTCTGCGGCAACTCCCGGAAAAAAGGCTTATGTGGCTGGTTGGCCGATATCCGGCGGTTCGCTGCAACAACCGATTTTCATCGCTACCGAAGGTCAGCTCACCGGCCGCCAAACTCCGTGGAACGGCTATACTTTGGTATACAATAACTTAGTGAGAGCGGGCATGAGCGGCGGGCCAGTGCTCGATGACGCGGGGCGAGTTGTGGCGATTAACGGCATTGTCAGGTTAGAGGAAAATTCTGATAAAATCGTGGCGGCGGGGATAGAAATTAATACTTTTATGAAATGGCGATCGACTGTTTCGTTGCCGGCTGTTCCCCAATCTCCCACAGCCGCAAATCCAAAAACTCCTGTTAATAATCCGCCTCGGAAGCCTGGAAGTGCGATCGCCTTTGCAGCCACAAATACCCTCAAAGGGCCTTCAGAAGTTGTCAGTTCTCTTGCCCTAGCTTCTACTTATTTTACTACAGGAAACAGCAACGGCACAATCTCTGTTTGGAATTTTCCAGGCGGGCAATTAAAAACTACTTTGCAAGGACACGCGGAAGCAGTAAACGCACTGGCTGCCAGTGCCGACGGGAAAGTATTAGCTAGCGGCAGCGATGACAAAACAGTAAAAATTTGGAATTTGGAAACAGGCGCGGTTGTCCGCACTCTGAGCGGGCATTCCGGTGCTGTTTCGAGTGTTGCCGTCAGTCCTGACGGTCAATTTGTCGCGAGCGGCAGTTGGGACAAAACGATTAAGATTTGGAACGTGAAAACCGGGGAATTGCTGCGGACTTTAACCGGACATTCTGGTTTAGTCAATGCTGTGGCGATTAGTCCCGATCGCCAAACTTTAGCGAGCGGCAGCAAAGATGGTTCAATTAGGTTGTGGAATTTAGCGACAGGTGCAGCAATTCGCACGATTGGCGGCAAGAATTTGTCTGTTTTGTCCCTAGCTTTTACTTTCGACGGCCAAACTTTGGCCGCCGGCAACAGCAACGGTACTGTCGGGTTGTGGAATGTCGCAAACGGGCAGTTAATTCGGCGTTTGAGCGGACATACTGATGGAGTTTGGTCGCTGGCAATCAGCCGGGATGGGAGTATACTGGTTACTGGGAGTTGGGATAAGAGTATAAAACTGTGGGATGTGCGATCGGGTGAATTAAGAGGTAATTTGAGCGGCCATTCTGGCTATGTTACTGCTGTGGGAATTAGCGCTGATGCTAAGACTGTTGTGAGTGCGGGTTGGTTGGGGGAAATTAAGATTTGGAAAAGAAGTTAAGATTTTTTTGGATTAACCGCAGATGGCGCAGAGGGTTCAGAGGAGAAAAAAATATTTACCTTTGATTGAGATATTTAGCATCAATAAATATTACCCAACTAAAGACTAAATTACCAACAGATACCTGGGTAGTCGCTACAGGGCGAATAATTTCTCGAAATAGCAGACACCCGCTTACAAAAAAGCCAAATGCTACTATCGCAACCAGGGCTATTTCATTACTCACAAAAATCTGGATTTTGTAGGGGCGCGATCCCGTGCCGAATCCCCTGTCCAGGATGGCAGCCACGGGCCTTGTGGGCCCTACAAAGTTTTACCTGTTGGAATCCTCGCTCTTAACTCTATTCACCCCTGCTGTATTTGTAGTTCATAAAAGTCCAATTTCTTGTCACCAACGATTCATAACTAATGACTAATGAGAGGGTTTTCGATCGCCTTTTCCCCGCAAATATTCCGCTAAAAACGCCAATCCTCCCGAACCGACTATCAACAGCACGCTGAGAGCATTAATATCAGGTTTCACCCCAGTCCGAATCCGGCTAAAAATTTCCATTGGTAGAGTTGTAGTCCCGCTACCAGCGGTAAAACTCGCAATCAAAAAATCGTCCATGCTGAGAACAAAAGATAGCAGACAACCCGAAACAATTCCAGGTATTAATTGAGGTAGCAAAACCTGAATAAAAGCCTCAACAGGCGTTGCGCCCAAATCCAAGGCAGCTTCTTCTAAATAGGGGTTTAAATCTGCCAATCTCGTAGAAACAGCTAGAGCAATGTAAGCCAGACAAAACACAACGTGGGCGGCAACAATTGTCCACAAACTCAGAGGAATAGCCAGCGCCGCTAAGAATACCAGAGTCGCAACTGCGCTCGCAATATCTGGAATAATAATCGGCAAGTAGGAAACTCCCTGATATAAACTTTTGCCGGGAAAGCGGTAGCGGGCTAAACCAACGGCCATCAAAGTTCCGAGTACAGCGGAGATGGCAACGGCACAAACAGCAACTGTTAAACTGTTTCTCAGGGCTATTAAAATCCGCGTATCGCTAAATAATTTAACGTACCAATCTAAAGTAAATCCTTCCCAGCCGGCGCTAAAACGGGATTTGTTAAAGCTGTAAAATGTGAGTACGAAAATGGGCAGGTACATATAAAAAAACATCAAAACGGTAAATATTGCCTGCCAAGAAATCTTAAATTTAGGTTTTAAGTACATATCGGGTTGTATTTCCTCCTGTGGATTGTCGGCGGTATTTTCCATATCTCGTTAATCGGGAATTGGTAATTGGTAATCGGGGAATTGGGAATTGGGAATTGGGCATCGGGCATCGGGCATCGATTTGAAGAGAATTTGTAGCAACTAATTAATGACTAATAACTAATAACTAATGACTAATGACTAATGACTAATGACTGCTGTCAACTGTCAACTGTCAACTGACTACTGCTGTCAACTGTCAACTGTCAACTGTCAACTGACTAAACTGCATTACGATCGCCATATTTGAGTAAAAGAGCAATTCCGATACTCACTGCAAAAATTAATACCATACTCAGAGCCGATCCCAGCCCCCAATTTTGAGTCGCCCCCAAAAACTGATTGTAAATTAAACGAGCCGCCGTCATGCTGGAAGCTCCACCGAGCAACTCGGGATCGACAAAATCCCCCAAACAGCTAATAAATACTAGCAAAGAACCCGCCGCAATCCCCGGCATTGTCTGCGGTACTGTCACTTTCCAGAAAGTTTCTACCGGATTGGCGCCCAAATCCTGAGACGCTTCTAGCAATCTGCGATCGAGCTTTTCCAAGGAAGCGTAGAGAATGGTTACGATATAGGGCAAATAACTGTAAGCCATGCCGATTAGAACGGCGGAACTTTGATTTAACAATTCTAGAGGAGGGATGCCCAAAAGTCCCAGGAGCGAGTTGAGAACGCCCGTAGGACGCAGAATTGTAATCCAAGCGTACGATCGCAAAAGTGAAGAAGTCCACAGCGGCAACACAAAGCCCAACAATGTTAAATTCCGCCACTTGGGCGAGACATTGAGCGCGATCCAGTAAGCGACGGGAAATCCCAACAGTAAACACAGAATAGTCGTTCCCGTGGCAAAAAAGAGCGATCGACCCATCACCTGCAAATTCAGCGGCTCAAACACTCGCAGATAATTGCCGATTCCCGAAGGATTCACCAAATCTCCCGGCTTAATATTCGGCACCAAACTAAGCTGAAAAATCACCAGAGTTGGTATTACTAATAATAAAATCAGGAACAAGCCAGAAGGGCCGAGCAATGCTAGCGGGCCTGTCCACTTCGACCACGGAGGAACAGTTTCAGCCTTCGAGGGAGAACTCGGAGGAGTAGGAGGGGGAGCTTGAGTGGAAACAGCCATAAATAATTGTTTTGAGTTTTGAGTTGCGATCTATGGGACGGGTTTCACCAGCAATCATATCGTTTCCGGTTGCATCAGAATGATTTAACCGCGAAGGCGCAAAGGACGCAA
>NZ_JAUBOJ010000410.1:0-6432 GCF_036700185.1 Microcoleus sp. BM001215392
CGAATTAAATCAAGTGTGGACAAATCTGATTCACAATGCTTTGCAAGCAATGGATAATCGAGGTACCCTAACAATTGGATTGACAGAACAAGACCGACTGGTGAAGATTAGCATTACCGATAGTGGTAAAGGCATACCAGAAGAAATTAAAAGCAAAATATTTGACCCATTTTTCACTACGAAACCTGCCGGAGAAGGTAGTGGATTGGGGCTAGATATTGTGAAAAAGATTGTGGAGAAACATCAAGGTAAAATTGAATTTGAATCCATTCCAGGCAAAACTACATTTCATGTTTTTCTGCCGAGCGTTAGAGTATAATTATAAAATGAGTTGGCACAGTTGAACTTTGACCAAGCATTACTGATTGCTCAACTCAATGAAAACGAAAATCGGTTGACACAGTGTTAATCACTCAGTATACTTTTGATCGCTTGACCAATCCTGCTGATTATGCGGTTCGTGTCATCGATCGAGTGCAGGTAAAAGGGAAAGTAGAAATGGTGACTATTTATGAAGTTTTTGATGCGGATTTGCCGGAAATTAAAGCAGCCAAGTTAGCTACGCTGCAACTATTTAGTGAAGCCGTGTCTTTGTATAATGCTGATGCTTCTGATGATGCTGCGGTGCTTTTTGCAGAGTGTCTGCGACAAAATCCTTGGGATCGAGTTGCTCAATTTTATCTGCAACGATGTCGTTAGTTAATAGTTATTTCGTCGCTCGTACCTCAGGTTGCTGAGAATTGTTATAACTTGACAAAAAACCAGGTATATGGTATTGCTAAATATAAGTTAGGGTGGGAATGTTGGGGGCGATCGACTGTTCGCTGATGCTGGTTTAGCCCTTGTCGAATCAAAAACTGGTACTTTTCAGCCTCCGCTAGCATCTATACAATATCGATCGTAGAGAAAGAAAAACTAAGACGGTAGCATTTCCCCGAGCAGCGTTAAGAATCACCCCACATGAAAGGGCGGTGACTATATCAATAAACCTCTTCACAATAACTGATTGTTATGCTAACAATTCCCGGCTATCGCATCCTCGATCGAATTTACAGTGGCTCTAAAACCGAAGTTTACCGAGGAATTTCTGAATCCGACGCAAAACCCGTCGTCATCAAAGTGCTATCGATCGAATATCCCACCTTTCACGAACTGGTGCAGTTTCGGAATCAGTATAGCATTACCAAAAATCTCGATATAGCGGGAGTTGTCAAACCTATTGCCCTCGAAAAATACCGCAATAGTTTTGCTCTGATTATGGAAGACTTTAGCGGTATTTCTCTCTCTGAATACGTCGCTAATTTAGGTATAGAGCAGTTTGGCGATCGATTATCACAAAGCAGCGAAAGGAACTTCAAAAAATCTGCAAAATTAGCTATTGACGAATTCTTGCGGCTAGCAATTCAGATAGTTCAAGTCTTAGAAGGACTATCTAAAAACAAAATAATTCATAAAGATATCAAGCCCCAAAATATTCTAATTAACCCGAAAACTAAACAGATAGAACTAATTGACTTCAGTATATCCTCTTTATTGCCCAAAGAAAACCAAGAAATTCAAAACCCTAAAGTTCTCGAAGGAACGCTAGCTTATATATCCCCCGAACAAACGGGAAGAATGAATCGGTGCATCGACTACCGCACCGATTTTTACTCCTTGGGAATTACATTCTACCAATTGCTGACGGGGCAACTTCCATTCGTATCTGCCGATCCTTTAGAATTGATTCACTGTCACATTGCTAAGAAACCTACCGAGCCGATCGAACTCAATCCAGCAATTCCAGCGATGGTGAACGACATCATTATGAAGTTGATGTCAAAAACTGCTGAATCGCGATATCAAAGCGCTTTTGGTATCCGGCATGACTTAGAAAATTGTTGGCAGCAATGGCAAGAAACTAGCAACATCAACCAGTTTGCTTTGGGAAGTAGAGATATTTGCGATCGCTTCATTATTCCGGAAAAACTCTACGGACGAGAAACAGAAGTTCAGAAACTATTAGAAGCGTTCGATCGCGTCAGCGAAGGCAATATCGAAATCATGCTAATTGCTGGCTTTTCCGGCATTGGAAAAACAGCAGTTGTCAACGAAGTTCACAAACCCATTGTCCGCCAGCGTGGTTACTTCATTAAAGGAAAATTCGATCAATTTAAGCGCGATATTCCCTTCTCGTCGTGGGTGCAAGCATTCCAAAATTTGATGCAGCAACTGCTCACCGAAAGTGTCGCCGAAGTCCAGCAATGGCAAGTAAGAATCTTAGAGGCTTTGGGTAAAAATAGTCAAGTCATCATCGATGTCATCCCAGAATTAGAACACTTGATTGGCAAACAGCCCAAAGTGGCAGAACTAGAGGGAATTGCCGCTCAAAATCGCTTCAATCTATTATTTCAAAAATTCATCCGAGTGTTTGCAACAAAAGAACATCCTTTAGTGATTTTCTTAGATGATTTACAGTGGGCAGACTCTGCTTCATTAAAGCTAATGCAATTGTTGATGAGTGAAACAGATACCCGCTATCTGTTGTTAATGGGAGCGTATCGAGATAAGGAAGTATTTCCTGCCCATCCGCTGATGCTGACCTTGGATGAGATTCGCAAAGAGTCGGCGACAATCAATCAAATTACTTTATCACCCCTAGAACAACCTTCCCTAAATCGCCTGATTGCCGATACCTTTGCTTGTCCAATAGAAAGGGCAATGCCTTTGACAGAACTGATTTTTGCCAAAACCAAAGGCAATCCTTTTTTTGCAACTAAATTTCTGAATTTCTTGCAAAGTGATGGATTTATATCATTTGATTTTAGTAATAGGTGTTGGCAGTGCGACATTGCCAAATTGAAATCGCTTTCTTGGACTGATGATGTAGTCGAATTTATGGCGATTCAGTTACAAAAGTTGCCTGGAAATACTCAGAAAGTTCTGAAACTAGCATCCTGTATTGGCAATGAATTTGATTTGGCAAATCTGGCAATTGTCCATGAAAAATCTCAGACTGAAACAGCGGCTGATTTGTGGTCATCACTGCAAGAAGGATTAGTTATTCCCATCAGTGAAGTATACAAATTTTTTCAGGAATCTGAATCAGTTACAATTCCCCAAGTATCTGAGTTATCGGTTCCCTACAAATTTTTACACGATCGAGTGCAGCAAGCGGCATATTCTCTAATTCCCGAAGATCAGAAAAAATCTACCCATTTGGAAATTGGGAAATTGCTGTTGAGAAACACTTCGATAGAAGAACGAGAAGAAAATATTTTTGCTATCGTCAATCAGTTGAATATTGGAGTAGATTTAATTACCGATAAAACAGAAATAGATGAACTAGCGCAATTGAATCTAATTGCAGGGCGTAAAGCTAAAGCTTCAACTGCTTATGCTGCTGCCCAAAAGTATTTAACTGTTGGTTTGGAACTCTTACCAGCAGATAGTTGGCAAACTCAGTATGAACTCACCTTGGCATTATCTGAGTTAGCCACAGAAGTTGCATACCTGAATGGCAACTTCGAGCAAATGGAGAAATGGGCAGAAGTTGTCCTGCAACAGGCGAAAATTCTGATCGACAAAGTGAAAGTTTATGAGGTAAAAATTCAAACCAGCATGGCCCAAGCCAAACAACTCGAAGCAGTTAAAATTGGTCTGCAAGTGCTGGAGTTAATGGGGGTGAGCTTACCTGAATGTCCCACACAGTTGGACATTCAGCAAGCACTCTCAGAAACAACTGCTTCTTTAAGCGGGAAGAGTATGGATAATTTGGTGAATCTGCCTTTGATGACAGAGCCAGATAAGTTAGCAACTATGCGTATCTTATCAAGTATGGGTTCTCCTACCTATCAAGCTGCACCCGCACTGTTTCCGTTGATTGTGTTGTCACAGGTTAATCTAGCGATCGAATATGGTAATTCTATTATTTCTCCCTATGGTTATGTCTGTTATGGAGTAATCCTAAATGGAGTATTACTAGAGATTGATTCTGCTTATCAATTTGGCGAATTGGCTTTGAGTTTAGTGGAAAAATTAAACGCCTTAGAACTCAAAACAGAGATCCACTTCATAGCTGGATCTTGTACAGTGCATGGGAAAGTTCATGCCAGAGAAACCCTACCACTTTTATTTGAGGGATATCAAAGCGGACTAGAAAACGGACATTTAGAATATGGTGGCTATGCTGCCATGCAAAAATGTCAACATTCATATTTCATCGGTCAGGAACTAACAGAACTTGAACGAGAAATGGCGACAATCAGTAACGCTCTTTATCAACTTAAGCAAAAAAATGCCTTAAGTTGGAATCAAATATTTCAGCAGGCTGTGCTTAACTTGCTGAAATCTTCTGAAAATCCGTGCTGTTTGCTCGGTGAGTCCTACAACGAGAAGAAATCTTTGCCAATTCTTCAGGAAGCCAATGACAGAACAGGACTTCACTATTTTTATGTCAACAAACTAATCCTCTGTTATTTGTTTGCTGAGTATCCTCAAGCTTTGGAAAATGCTACTCAAGCCCAAGACTATCTAAACGGAGTCACGGGGTTCTTAGTTGTGCCTGTGTTCCATTTCTACGACTCTTTGGTGCGGCTGGCGGTATATTCATTGACTCCCAATTCAGAACAAGAGTGTCTCCTCAAAGTACAAGACAATCAAAAAAAAATGAAAATATGGGCACATCATGCCCCGATGAATCATCTGCATAAATTCTATCTAGTAGAAGCAGAACGGCATCGAGTTTTAGGGGAAAAATTAGAGGCGATCGAAATGTACGATCGCGCCATTTACCTCGCCAAAGAAAACGGTTATCTCAACGAAGAAGCACTAGCCCACGAACTCGCAGCTAAATTCTATTTTGGCTGGGGTAAAAACAAAGTTGGTGCTGTTTACTTAACCGATGCCTACTACGCTTATGCGCGTTGGGGTGCAAAGGCAAAAGTTGAGGATTTAGAAAAATGCTATCCCCAATTGCTCGCTCCAATCCTAAACCAGAAAAATAGCATTCATACAGACGAAACAATGGTCTTAATGAATTCTGGAACTATCTCAGCCACCAGTTCCAATGTTTCAGAAATGCTGGACTTGGGGACAATAATGAAAGCTTCTCAAACACTTTCAGGAGAAATTCAGCTTGACAAACTGCTGTCAATTTTAATGAAAGTAGTGATGGAAAATGCCGGAGCCGAAACAGGCAACTTCATCTTGCAAAAAACAGGTAACTTAGTAATTGAAGCTACCGCAATTAGTGGCGTTTCAGAAATAAAAGTGCTGGAATCAATTCCTCTAGAGACTAGCAATGATTTACCTCGAAGCGTCATTCACTATGTTTTTAGAACTCAAGAATATGTCATTTTTAACGACTTATACGAGGAAATTAACCAACCCAAATCTCCAATTAAAAATGTCAACGATCCTTACATCAGTCAACACAAACCAAAATCAGTATTGTGTTTGCCGATTCAACATCAAGGAAAAGCGATCGGCATCCTTTATCTAGAAAACAATCTCGCAACGGGTGCATTTACTCCCGACAGATTGGCTGTTTTACAGTTATTGTCTTCTCAAGCAGCAATTTCGATCGAAAATGCCCAACTCTATGCCAACTTAGAAGCAAAAGTAGAGGAACGTACCCAAAAACTCCAGCAATCAGAAGCTCGTTTTCGACAACTTTACGAGCAATCTGCTGATGCTATTTTGCTGTTAGATGGCAACACTTTTATTGACTGCAACCCCGCCACGGTTCAAATGATGCGCTGCACAGACAAACAACAGCTTCTTTCCTTGCATCCGGCTCAACTTTCCCCGGAGATTCAACCAGATGGTAGAGACTCTTTTGAGAAATCCCAGGAAATCGCAGCCATTGCTTTCTCGCGAAGTAGCTATCGATTTGAATGGATGCACCGTCGCCTTGACGGAGAAGACTTTTGGGTGGAAGTATTGCTGACTGTAATTCCTGTAGATGGTAAGGAAATTCTGCATACGGTGTGGCGAGAAATCGGCGATCGCAAGCAGGCTGAATTAAATCTTTACCAAAAAAATGAAGAACTCAGCAATGCTCTTCAACAACTAGAAGCTACCCAAATTGAATTGATTCAATCAGAAAAAATGGCAGCTTTAGGACAATTAGTTGCTGGAGTTGCCCACGAAATTAATACACCCTTGGGTGCAATTCGTTCCGCAGCGGGAACTGTGTCTAAATTCCTCGATATAACTCTCGAACAATTGCCAGAACTTTTTCAATCTCTCTCCCCAGAGGCAGCACGAGATTTCTTAAATTTACTTCAGTTTTCTCTCGAAGGATCGACAACATTATCAACTAAAGAAGAACGTAAGATCAAGCGATCTTTGCGCGGTCAACTGCAAGAATTAGGCATCGCCGATCCAGATACCGTAGCCGATCGCCTAGTGATGATGGGAGTATATCAAGAAATTGATAACTTTGTGCCG
>NZ_JAUBOJ010000411.1:0-6422 GCF_036700185.1 Microcoleus sp. BM001215392
CATTGCGCACGGCCGTGCGCAATGCGCACCCTACATATGCTTAGATGCGGACTCGCATTCCGAACGATCAAACGTTTGACTAATAACTAACTGCGGAAATTAGCCACCGACTTTTGCAATTTGCTAACAGAACCCGATAAATCATCAAGCGATGCCTTAACATCCGAACCTTTTTGGGCAGTTGTATTAGCAATCTCATTGACTTGCTGCATACTGTTAGAAATTTCCTCAGCCGAAACAGTTTGTTTAGCCGAAGCGCGAGTAATATTCTGCACCAAAGCATTCATTTCTCGACTGACTTCGATGATGGCATTCAGGTGAGTTTTAGCTTCGCTGGCGAGCTTAGTGCCTTCCACTACCTCCAGTGTCCCCGATTCCATTGCCTTCATCACGCGGCTGATTTCTTCTTGAATTGTACCGACAATTTCCGAGATTTCTTCAGTCGCGCCGGCCGATCGCTCTGCAAGCTTTCGCACTTCTTCGGCGACAACCGCAAAACCTAAACCTTGTTCGCCAGCTCGTGCCGCTTCAATCGTAGCATTCAGAGCTAACAAATTGGTTTGCGAGGCAAGCTGAGAAATCGAAGTCACAATTTTGCCGATTTGTTGCGAAGATTCGCCCAAACGCTTCATCATTTTTGAAGTAGAGGCGATCGTCAACCGGAGCTCGTTAATTCCTTCCACAGCGCGATCGACCGCCATACCGCCGACTTCTGCGGTGTGAGAAGACTGTTGAGCAACCGTTTCGGCGCGCACCGAAACATCTCGCACGTCGCGGATCGAATTTACAATCCGCTCGATTTCCCGCATGATTGCAGATATTTTTGTGGCTTGAACTTCCGCCTGTTGAGTGAGTTCGCTGGTATTGTTAATTGACTCGCCCGTAGCAGATGTTACCTGTTCGGCTAAAGTTTGAATTCCCGTTACCACCTTCCGCAGAGAACCGATTAAGAAGTTAAAAGAGTCGGCGACAGCACCTAAAACATCGTTAGTCACTTCCGCCCTGACTGTCAAATCCCCTTGAGCTGCGCCTTTAATTTCTCCCAACAGTTTGAGGACTTGCTGCGTCATCGAATCGGCTTCAGCTTTGCGTTCGGCTGCCAATTTTTCCAGTCTTTCTTCTGCCTCTTTGCGTTCGGTGATGTCAAAGCGGATGGCGATATATTTGACTATGGTACCGCTGGTATCAAAGATGGGGGCGATCGTCGAATCTACCCAGTAAAACGATCCATCTTTACGCCGATTTTTGATTTCTCCTTTCCACACCAAGCCGCGAGAAATTGTCAGCCACATTTCGGCAAAAAATGCTTTGGGATGGTAGCCAGAATTGACAATGCGGTGGTCGCGGTGCAGCAGTTCTCCCATGCTGAAACCGGATATTTGGGTGAATCTTTCGTTAACGTAGGTAATTATGCCTTTGAGGTCTGTTTCGCTGACGATCGCAGCTTCATCAAGGGCATTTTGGCGCGTTTTGAGTTCTTGCAGCAAGCGTTCCTGTGTCTCGGCCAACTGCTGCATCTGCTGCTGGGATGCTCTTTCCTGGGTGATGTTGCGGCAAACAACTACACCGCCTTTGATTGCTCCGGTTTCGTCTTTGAGCGGCCTGCCGCTAATTTTGATCCACAGGCCCTCGGGCTTGCTTGCGTGGCGGGTGAAAACATCTATGTCGTCCACTGATTCTCCTCGAATCGCGCGCGTTAAAGGTATGTCGGCTGCGGGATAGGGAGTGACTCGATCTGGCAAAAATAAGCCGTATTTTCCAGACCACTCGTCGGGGAGAGTATTTGTCGAACCCAAGCCAAAGATATTTTCAGCGGCGGGGTTGAACAAAACAAAATTGCCATTGGTATCGGCAGCAACCACGCCGTCGCTAATGCTGTCAATGAGCAGTTGCAAGAGATTGCTTTGCCCTCTAAATTCCTCTTCCGAACGGGCTAATTGAGCTGTTGTTTCTTGCAGTTGAGTAATTCTTTGTTTGCTTTCGGTAATATCGCGAGCGACTGCATACATAATCTTTTCTTCGGCTAGAGGTCGCGATTTCCACGACAGCCATTTGTAGGAACCGTCTTTGCAGCGGTAACGATTTTCAAAAGTCATTGTTTCGGCGCCGCTGGCTATTTTTGCCGTTTCTGCTAAGGTTTTTTCCCAATCGTCTGGATGGACAAAATCTAGAAAAGATTGCTCTTCGAGTTCCTCTACGGTGTAGCCGAGGGTTGTGGCCCAAGCGGGATTGAGGCGCTTGAATTTGCCTTTAAAATCGGCGATGCAAAGCAAGTCTAGGGATAGGGTGAAAAACCGATCGCGCTCTGCTTCGGCTTTTTTGCGATCGGTAATTTCGATCGCCACACCCCCGACACCGATCGGTTTGCCGTCTTCTCCGGCCAAAGGAAAGTAAGAAGCCAGCCAATCTCGGATCGTGTCCGGTTGATTGGCGGTTGTACCTGAAACCTCAATGTTTAAAAGCGGCTGGTTGTTTGCCAAAACCCCCTGCAAAATCGGCTGTAGAGTATCGACCATTTCCGGTATGACTTCTCTGACGGTTTTGCCTAGGTGTTCGGTAACTGAGACGCCGGTAGTTTCTGCCAAACTTTCGTTGACTTGTACGAACCGCAACTGGTCGTCAAAAATAAACATTGAGGCTGGGGCGGCGGCGAAAAATGCGTCAAAGCGGGATTGACGCAAAACTAATTCTCGTTCTAGGGCTTTGCGATCGGTAACTTCCAGAACGAAAGCGCCGATACCAATGGGTTTGCCGTCTTCTCCCGGCAAAGGAAAGTAAGAAGACAGCCAATCCCGCACTACATCTGGGTGGGCGGTGGTGGCGTGGGAGACTTCGAGGTTTAAAATCGGTTGGTTGGTAGTCAAAACCTGCTGGTACAGCGGGCCGAGAATCGGTGCCATTTCCGGTTCGGCTTCCCAGAGGGTTTTGCCGATGTATGCTAAAGCTGGCTGACCTCCCAATTCGGCAAGCTTTTCGTTGAACTGCACGAACCGCAGTTGGTCGTCGGTGATAAACATTCCCGCTGGTGCTGCGGCGAAAAAGGCGTCAAAGCGAGCTTGACGCAAAGCGAGTTCTCGTTCTAGGGCTTTGCGATCGCTCAGATCCCGGCCTTCTGGAATTAACAGCACGACTTTGCCGGTCTCGTCTTTGATCGGTTTGAGGGAGAAGTCAATGGTTGCGACGAAACCTCCGGTAAGTATGACTTCCGCTTCGTAGCGAACTACCTCGCCGCCGGCGGCTTTGGCGACAGATTCTCGTACTCGCTGCTTGACTTCTGGGGAAATATCCCACCACGGGGTTTCCCAAAACGGCTTCCCTACTATGTCTTCAATCCCCACATCAGTGGCGGAGAGGGCTGTTTGGTTGACTTCTAACATCGTGCCGTCGGGTTCTAGCAGACCAATAAATTGGAACGATTGGTCAAAAATGGCTCGGAACAGTCTTTCGCGATCGCGCAGCATTTCTTCTGCGCGTTTGCGATCGCGAATGTCCCGGGTCACAGTTGATAAGCCAATAGGCTCGCCTGTTTCTGGGTCTTTGAGAGTAAATAGGGTAAAGTCTACGGGAATGATTTCGCCTGTTTTAAAGTGTCTCAACCGGAATTCGCCCTGCCACAACCCATCTCGCATGACAGCAGGAATAATCTCTTCTGTCAATATTTTCCCGTCTTCCTTCGAGAAGGCTTCCAATATACTTTTGCTTTTGACTTCTTCGAGATTCTGGATTCCGTTTAGCTTCATGCCAGCAGGATTCAGGTATGTTGAGTGTCCCTCCATTGTGGCTAAGCCGATAAAATCAGAGCTGTTTTCGACGATCGCAATTAATCTTTGTTTCTCGATTTCGGCTTGCTTGCGGCCGGTGATGTCGTTGTTAGTTTCTAAAATTGCTTTGGGTTTTCCCTGTTCGTCTCGCTGCAAATTCCAGCGGCTGAATACGGTAATTTGGGTGTGGTAATTTGTGGTGTGAATCAGTTCTCCTTCCCAATAATCCCGCTCTGCTAACTGTGCCGATATTATTTCTAAAGGCTGGGGGAAGATGGTGTGAAACAGATTGTGGGTGAGTTTCCCCAAAGCTTCTTGTTTCGTGAAGCCGTACATTCTCTGGGCGCCTTGGTTCCAATAATTAATCGTGCCGTCAATATCGCGAACGATCAAGGCATCGCTGGCGAGGTCGAGCATTTGCAGGTTTTGCTCTAAGATTTGTTCGGTGCGCTTGCGTTCTGTGATGTTGCGGGCGATCGTTGAGATAAATTCAACTTCTCCGCTCTCGGATTTGTGGGCAATAATTACTTGAGAAACGGGTATTTCTTCGCCGTCTAAAGTCTGCCAAATAGTCTCGCCGCTCCACACCCCGTCCCGGCAAGCTGCGGGGATGCCGACGTTAATTAGAGTGTCCATACTTTTGGGGGATGTCAGGTCTGAAATGCTTAATCCGGCTAAATCTGAGTCCTCGCCAACTCTCAACATTTCTCTGGCTGCGCGGTTGAGATAGATGCCGCGCTGTTGCGAGTCGGCCATCCCTACCCAGTCGGTAGTGGTTTCTAGGATTGCTTTGAGCCGCAATAGTTCTTGTTGGGATTTGCGGCTTTCTGTGATGTCGCGGGCGAAGCCGAGCATTCCTAAAATGTTGCCTTCTGCGTCTTTGAGGGGAAATTTCTGGGTGTCGAAGGTGTGTAGTTTGCCGTCGGCTAAGGTGGCCAATTCGTTAACTATCAGGGGGTGCTGATTGGCGGTGCGAGAGTTGTAGATTTGCTTCTGGGAGTCTGTTTGGGTGTGTAAGTTGTCGAAGATGCGATCGACAGATATACCAATTTCTCCGTCATCTTTGCCAATAATTTCTGCTTGGGTTTTGCCGAAGGCGGCGGCGAAACCTGCATTGACTAAGGTGTAGCGAAAGTTTCGATCTTTGACGAAGATGCAGTCGGGCGTAGCGTCAATTACTGTGCGCAGCAAGTTTTGGGAGCTTTCTGCGGCTGCGAGTGTCTCCCGGAGTTGTTCTTCCATGAGCACGCGCTTGGTGATTTCTCTAATGGCGCAAACGAGGATTTTGCTGCCGCAGGTATCTACAAAGGTAGATTTTTTTGCGGACATAAAACGGGTGTTTCCTGCTGCATCTGTGATGGTTTCTTGGGTTTCGCTGCTGGTGTTTGCCAAGAAAACTAAGTCGTCTTGTTCTCTATATATGTCTGCTTGATTTTTTGGCAAAAATTCGCGGTAGGATTTGCCAATAAGTTCTTCTCGGCTGCGACCGATGTATTGACAAAAGGCTTCGTTAAATGTTAGCCAGCGGTGCTGTTGGTCTTTGACGTAAATCGGGTCAGGGATGGCGTTGAGGATGTTGTTTAAAAATTGTTCGGAGGCTTTTAATTGCTCTTGGGCTGCGGTGCGATCGCGAATTTCTTCTTGCAATAGGGCGTTGGTTTCCTGAATCTGCTGGGTTCTCTCCCTCACTCGCTGCTCTAGTTCTGCGCTTAGCTGCTCCAATTCTGATTCTGTCTGTTTGCGCCCTGTTATGTCGCGGCCTTCGGCGAGGATTTGAAATACTTCTCCTGCTTTATTTAATAAGGGCTTAAACGACACATCAATTACTGTCACATGGTTGTTTGCTCCGGTGATTTCGTATTCTTCCCGAACAAAGTTACCAGCCGAGACTTGTTTGATGTTGGTTTTGAGGCGCTGCTGGTTGGTTGGGGATGATTCCCACCAAGGTGTGTGCCAAAATTTCATCCCCAGCACTTCTGATGCTTCCAAATCGCCCAATTGTAGTGCTGTCTGATTGGCTTCGATCAGAGTACCGTCTGGCTCCAATAACGCGATTAGTTGAAAAGCTTGGTCGAAGATTGCCTGAAATCGCTGGGTAGTTTCGCTGAGCGCTTGTTCTGTTTCTTTTTTGGAGGTCAGAATTTGGGTGGAACCTACTAAGAACTCGTAGCGGTTGGACAAGCTCAAAAAGGCGATCGCCGGAATGACGGTCATCCAATCGGACACAGTTTGCGCCACATGGGAGTGCGGCAATCCCAGGTATTCGGCGGCGTGTCCGGTGTGTCCAAAAGCGCAGCTCCAAAATATGGCTGCTGTGACTGTGGCGAAGATGTCGAAGCCGAATTGACGATTTCGCCACAAACCTAAGCTGATCAGGGAGGCGATCGCAAAGTAACACAAACAAATGATGCAATTAGCAATCCCAGCTACCAGCGAAGTAGAGAAGTCAGGTAATGTCAGGGTGAATGTCGTTGCAAAAAAGTAATAGAGAAGTTGCATAACTTGCTTGTTAGTTATTAGTTATTAGTTGTGAGTTATTAGTTGTGAGTTGTAAGTTATTAGTTGTTAATTGTTAGTTGTTAGTTGTTAATTGTTAGTTGTTAGTTGTTAACTGTCAACTGTCAACTGTCAACTGTCAACTGTCAACTGTCAACTGTCAAC
>NZ_JAUBOJ010000412.1:0-6391 GCF_036700185.1 Microcoleus sp. BM001215392
GATAAACGCAGATAATTTTAGGGTGTTTTCCGATTTTTGCAATTCAAGTCTACTGACTAATGACTAAGGACTAATGACTAATGACTAATGACTAATGACTACTGACTACTGACTACTGACTAATGACTACTCACTAATGACTCCCAAGTTTTGAAGTGCTTCTAAAGCTTCGGTTGCTGACGGGTAACGCTGGGGGAAAGCGTACAGCACCATCTGATCCAAAACGCTAGCAAACTCTGGGCTGACAGTTGCATATTTCTGCCAAATAAGATTGCCTAAATTATCGACTCTGAGTTGTTTGGGCCGCATCCCTGTCAAGGCTTGAATCCCGATAATCCCAATAGCATAGATGTCGCTGCAAAATTTCGGCGCACCGATGGCTTGTTCGGGGGGGATGTACTCTTGCTGAGTGCCACCGCCGCGCGATTGAGTTTGATCGGTGCTATTTTGTGAGGTGTTGATTTCTTTGACTGCTCCAAAGTCGATTAATACAATTTTGCTATCTGGTGAGCGCTTGATTAAGTTTTGAGGGTGCAAGTCGCGGTGAATCACATTTTGTTTGTGAACGAAGACTAGCACTTCTAAGATATCTTTCAACAAGGCAATAACTTCATCTTCTTTCCAGGGTTGACCTTCGATTAGTTCTTGATATAGGGGTTGCCCTTCGATGAATTGATAGACTAAATAAAAATATCCATCTTCTTCAAAGCGAGCTAATAATTCTGGTATCCTATCGTGGTGGCCCAAGCGATACAACACCCGGGTTTCTCTATCGAATAGCTCGCTAGTTTTCTTAGACTTGCTTTTCAGGCGCTTGACGAGACACAAAGGTCGATCGGGCAAATTTTCATCTTCAGCCAGATACGTATCGCTGTACTCGGTGCTGACTAAGTGTTCTCGGATTCGGTAACGCATCCGCAGCAGCTTTTCCAACAGCGTATCTTGCAATTTTGGCGGCTTGCCAACATTAGCGGGTGGTGTGCCTTGTACAACTCTCATCATGCAGTCCCAAAGATTTGCTCCGACTACTTTTTCTTCTGGTTCAATAATTCCTGCTTGCTTCAGTACCTTGGTGAGGTCTTTCCACAAGTTGTAGCCGACACCGCGCGCCAGGAAGCCCACTGCGTAGTAGCGGGCGGTCGGATAGTGTTCCTTTATTTCTTTGTAGGTCAAACCCTCTACAACGCCTTGAATTATGGCTTTTTGCAAAGGCTTTAGGTGTTTTTCAGTTTTTTCGTAGACCAGATTATCCAAACAAATGATTGCTTCTTCTATATTCATAGATTTCATCAGTTAAGTTGATTGTGCAGCAGCTACAGGTTTTGTTCTTGTATTTATGTTATAGACGGTTTACTTGAAATTTAATAAATTTTTCTAAATTTGAAATATATCTTGATAAATATGACTTTTATGAATCAAGGTTATGACTTTTATGAACTTAATTAACTTGACAAATGGTTGAGCGGTTAGTGTGAATTCACGGATTTCGATCGGGACTTAGGCAAAAGTAATACCATTTATCTAAAATTGTGCAACACTCGAAGACCCCCCTAGCCCGCCCTGATAAAGGGGGGGAACAAGAATACTGTTATTTCGTTTTAGATTGGTATAATTTGACGCGCTCTCGATCGGCTTCTGTGTGCTTGCGATCCACGCTACAAATAGAGGTTATACGTCCAAAACTGTAATCAAGAGTAATGAAGCTGAAGTTATACTGAAACAGAGGAAGTTAATTTATTTTGAGATATGATGGAAGCTGATTATCACAAGGCATTAAAACAGATAGAAACGGGAGATTTATTAGGTGCGCTGTACAGCCTCGATCGCATTTTGAAAAAAAATCCCAAGTTCGCACCAGCTTACCGCCCCAGAGCACAAGTGCGCGAACAACTCCAGGATTTGAAAGGTGCGATCGCCGATTACAAGGAAGCAATGCGCTTACAGGCGACGGCGATGTCATTTGGGGAACGAGTTTCAATTCAGTCGCAGATTATTGACCTCGAAAATGCGATCGTACAGGCGCGCTTGCTAAATACCTCAAAACACCTGTCGTCACCGTTTTTCTTCGAGGAAGCGTGCGCCAAGGTCGATCGCGGGGAATATTCACAAGCTTTGTCGGAGCTTAATTTGGTGTTGCAAATGCAGCCCGATCGCGCCTGTGCTCTTTGTCAGCGAGCCAAGGTGCACGCCAAGCTGGGAAACCCCAAAGCAGCAGTTGAGGATATCGCGCGGGCTTTGCAACTGGAACCGGAAAATCGCGAACTTCGCTGGCACCGGGGAGTTCTGCGCTTGTCTTTGGGAGATGGAGCTGGCGCAGTCTTAGATTTTACACATTTAATGCAGTTTAAGGGCGAGCGCGATCGCCTGTTTTTGCAGAGGGGACACGGATACTGCTTGCTGGGAGACTTGGACAAAGCTTTCAAAGATTATTCTAATGCGATCGCCATGTGCGATCGCGATGCTGAAGCTTTTGCCAGTCGCGCGGGCGTAGCCGAAGCATTGGGGGATGTCGCAGGGGCGATCGCAGATTTCCAGCAAGCGGCCGCGCTGTGGCTGAATCAAGGCAATTGGGAAGCTCACCAACGGGCGATCGCGCAAGCCAAAAAAGCGGCAGAATCAAGCATCATTCGAGTCCCGATTAAAGCTCGTTGGGGAGGAGTTCCAATCGTTGAAGTTGTCTTGAATAATGGTTGTGCTTTTACATTCGATCTGCTGTTGGATACCGGAGCCAGCAGGACACACATTACGCAACAGATGGCGGATCTCCTGAAAATCATGCCCTGTGGAACCTGTCAGTCGATGATTGCTGATGGTAGCGTTGTAACCTTTGACTTAGGTTGGGTGCAATCTTTAGCAGTGCAAACTGCCGTTGTACGCAACATTCAAATTGCGATCGGAGATAATCGGATCGCGTACGGGCTTTTAGGACAAGATTTTCTAGCTCGTTATGATGTGCAGATTCTCAAAAACCAAGTAGAATTGCATCCCCGATAATCTCTGTTTGTCTAGCGATCGATCGCGGTAGCTTCCTCAAAAATCGGGGTGATTCATTCTTCCGCAGCCCGCTCTTAGACTCAAGTCCCTGTCTAATAGCTAAAGTCGGTTAAAACCGACTCATAAGCTCATCGGCATTTGGATTGCTACAGTCGTCTTTAGACGACTTCAGCTATGAGACAGGGGTTGAAACCCCTGTCGGACTGTTGGACTGTCGGACTGTTGGACTGTCGGACTGTTGGACTGTCTGACTGTCGGACTACTAAGCTGTCGCACATTTAAATTGTATATTCAGGGCCGGCGGGACACCCCACTCATTGTCTGATTTTTTTGAGATGCAATTTAAATGCCGCAACAGCTTACAGCTTTGATAAAATCAATCAGCCTGCTTAATTTTTAATCTTGTTCACGTAGCCCCACAAACTGTAATCGCGACTCAGCCAACCCCGAAAAAAAGCCATTTGACTCGGATCTTCTTGCACCCGTTTGTAGCGGTAAATAATCCGTTCATTAATCATTTGCAGCGCCGTATTTTTGTTATTAGCAGCTTTCAGCGCATCCCTGGTGCGCGCGTCAAAAATTCCGGTTTGCGGTAATCCTAAAGCTTGCTGCAAAAATGTAATAGAGTTGTTAATACCGAAATTAACGGCAGTGTCAAACATGACGATCGCCAAAGCAGGCTGCATAGTACCCGAAAGGCTCGAATCCCAGTAATATTTATAAATTTCTAGGAGTTCAGCTTCCGACATCTGCGTCACATCGAGGGGTGGCAGCCCGCGACTGTAGCGATAGGCGTTGTATTCTGTTTGCAAGATGCCCCGATAGGTTCTCCCGCCCTTATCTGCGGGGTGATTGCTGAATCCGCCCTCAAAATATAAGGTGAAATAAAGCGCTGTTTGAAATACTCGCTGCCGAAAGTCTGCTGTCTGCTTTTGTGCGAAAGTCTTTTGGGTAAACGGTAAGGGGATCGCTAAGGCTAACAAGAGTATCCCCAGCAGAATGTTTGGTTTCCACTTGATGTGATTTTTGTGGCCTGAAGCTTGCTTGTCGCTCATAAATTCTCTGTGACGATCGCCCGTAGTTCCGCTAAAACTGCTACTCTGCAAAATAATCTAGATTCAACCTTTAACTTGATAGCACAGATAGGCCGCCAAATGAATTCCGATTTTCGCAACCAATCAGAAACACCCGAATTAGAAGATGCTGCATCGCTGACTGTCGTTGCAGAAATGTATTACTCCCAAGGCAATTTACCCGCAGCCGACGCTGCTTGTCGGCGAGCTCTGGAATTGCAACCGGATTGGGCGGCGGCTTACGTGACAATGGGTAACGTGCAACAAGCTAGCGGACAACTTGAGGAAGCAATGCGGTTTTATTCGGAGGCGATCGCCCTCAATCCCGATTTTGCTGAGGCTTATGCTAATTTGGGGAGTATGCTCTACAAACAAGGGCATTTCGTCGAGGCGATGGTTAATTACCAAAAGGCGATCGAACTCAAACCAACTTTGGCTGCTGCTTACTGGAATTTGGCAGGGGCGCTGAAACAGCAAGGGCAGTCGGATGCAGCGCTCGCCTACGAGCAAAAAGCTCTCGAACTCAATCCCCATCTGGCTCAGGTAGATTTTCACATAAATTTAGGCGATAAATTAGCACGGCAAGGGAAGTTAGATGAGGCGGTGGCTGCATGGCAGCGGGCGATCGCTTTCAAACCCGATTTACCCGAAGCCTACTGTCAAATTGGCATAATTTTGCGCCACCAGGGCAAAGTTAAAGAAGCAATTCCGAACCTGCAAAAGGCCCTAGAAATCAAACCGGATTTTATTTGGGCCCACCAACATTTGTGCGGCATCCTCAGAGATACTAGCGATTTAGCAGCCGCGCGCCAAGCTGTTCACAAATACAGCCAAATGTGCGCCGAAACCGATCCGATCATGACGGCAATTTACTTCATCAGCACCTATCAAGTCTCGGGATTGAATCAAATTGCCGCGGATCGTTTTTTACAGTTAGAGTCGTACTTGCAGCACAATTTAGAAACCACTAGCTCGGTAGAAATTAAATCGCTTTATGCAAATTTATTATTCAGCACGCCCTATTTGCGAGATGATTTGGCAGCTAATTCTAAACTTTACAGATTAATTGCCCGCAAGTACACAGACCAATGTATCAAACCAAATTCTACTCAACCGGCTAATTATACTTTAAAAGCAAAAACCGCAGCCAGCGAGTTAAAAATCGGCTTTTTGTCGAATCATTTCAGCCGCCATTCTGTAGGCTGGTGCAGCGCTGACATAATTCGCGAATTGTCGGACATCACACCCAATTTGTATTTGTACGCTTCCGAAAGAATTACTTTAGACGATCGCACTCAGCAATTTGACAATTTAGGCAAACTGACTTTCCCAAAAACTTACCCGAATGGACTTGCCAATTACGCCGAAATTATCAACCAAATTCAGCAAGATGAAATAGACGTTTTAGTCGATTTGGATTCTCTCAGTGTGCCAGTTCATGCAGACATTCTCTACCACAAACCAGCGCCTGTTTGTGTTTCGTGGCTGGGATTTGATGCACCTTATATATCGTCCCAAAATTACTTTCTGACAGACTGGCACTCGCACCCAGCGGGTAGGGAAAAATATTATGACGAGCAGCTCGTCAGGATGCCGGATTCGTTTGTAGCGGTGTCAGGATTTCAAAGGTATGGAGTCGATCCGGTGGCGTTGAGAAAGTCAAATCGCATCGGTTTGGATCAGATTGTTTACCTGTGCGTCGCTCCCGGAAGAAAATTTAATTCGGAGTTAGTAAAAGCACAAATTGCTATTCTGAAACAAGTGCCGAACAGTATTTTGATTCACAAGGCTTTGGGTGATGCTGCGGTGTTTGAGGCGGCCTATCACCAAGCTTGCGAAGCTGAGGGAGTCAGCCGGCACCGAATTAAGTTTTTGCCGAGGTTTGCTACGGAGGAAGAACACAGAATTATCTATTTGCTGGCAGATGTTTTGTTAGATTCTTATCCTTACAATGGAGGTACTCACACTTTAGAAGCTTTGTGGTTTAATTTGCCTGTGGTGACTCGCACTGGAGAGCAGTTTTTGTCGAGAATGGGTTACTCGTTTTTGCAGGCTTTGGGGATTGAAACTGGTGCAGCTTGGTCTTGGGATGAATATGTGGATTTGGGTGTAAAATTGGGTAAAGATGGTGAATTAAGAAAGACAATTCAAGCACAGTTGATGAAATCTAAAGACGCAGCAAATTTGTCGCCGCTGTGGAACCCGAAAAAATTTGCTGGTGATATGTATGCAGTGTTTGAAAAGCTCTGTAAAATCAATTCCCAAAAGTAGGGAAACGGCACTATATGTAGGGTGCGCAATCCGCACGGCTGTGCGGATTGCGC
>NZ_JAUBOJ010000413.1:0-6307 GCF_036700185.1 Microcoleus sp. BM001215392
GGGGGCAACCGATTCTGTAGCGGATAGAGGTTCGAGGGAACAAAGGGAAAATAAAGCTCGGGAAGTTGTTCCGGCCCGCGGTTGGGTGGTGAATAATCGAGGGGAGGTGACGCTGGTTGGGTACAATCCGGCTAATGCTGCTGACTCTCGCAATCCTCGATCGAATTCTGTGTGTCCGCCGCGCTGAGCAGATTTTTTTTAGTACGGGTGAACGCCGATTAAGTTGGTAATTGGTGATTGGTAATCGGTGATTTAGCCTCAAGTGTACATAATTTAAATTGTCTATTTTAATGTCCTATTCCTGACTTGCCAAATCTTCTCCCCCGATCCCGATCGGACTTTCTCTCCTTGTCTTCCTACAAGTGCTTTAATATGAAGTTTACCCGATCGCTCCGACAATCAATTTTGTTATTTGTGGTTTCCTGTCTGCTAGCCGTAGCGATTTTTCCTGCTGTGGCTCAGATAAATCCACCGCCTGGGTTACAGCTTCTGAGACAAGCTAAAACTCTCTATGCTTCTGAACGTTTTTCGGAAGCTGTACCGCTGTTGCAGCAAGCGGTGGCGCAGTTTGAGGCCAAAGGTCAAAATCTCGATCGCGCCGCAGCTTTGAGCAATTTAGCTGCAACTTACGGGCAGCTAACACTTTGGAAACCAGCAGAACAAGCTGTGAATTCGAGTTTGTCGGTGGTGCGGGCGCAACCCAAAACTCCCGAACAGCAGCGGATTCTGGGGGAAATTCTCAATATTCAAGGACAGATTCAACTCGAACGGGGGCAGAGTCAACAGGCGATCGACATTTGGACGGAATCGGCTAAAATTTTTGAGAAACTCGATAACAAAAATCAACTATTTCAAGTTCAAATCAATCAAAGTCGAGGCTGGGAAAGTCTCGGACTTTACCCGAGAGCTTGCAAAATTTTGTTAGGTTCCTTGAAGCTGGAAAACCCAACTTGCGAAGTTTCAACGGCGGGTTTAGCAAGTTTAAAAAATCAGCCAATTTCCCTGGAAAATGTTCGGGGAATGAATTCTTTAGGCAGGGTGCTGCGGGTTTTGGGAAAACTCGACAGCTCCGAGGAGATACTGTTATTAGGACTTGATGCGGCCGTCCAATTGGGACTCAAACAAGAGACGGCTGCAATAAACCTGAATCTGGGCAATACGCAGCGCGCTAAAAGCAATAAACCAGGTTTAAGCCCTCAACAGCGGGGAGAGTTGGAACGCTCGGCCCTAGATTATTATGCTCGATCGGCTCAGGAGAACTCAGGGACATCAACGATCGGGATGCAGGCGAAGTTAAATCAGTTGAGTTTGTTGGCCGATCGCAAAAATTCCGAGGAAGCAGGAGTTTTGTGGCGCTCGCTCCAACCTCAAATCTCTCAATTCCCATCGAATCGCGCTGGAATTTACGCTCGAATTAATCTCGCAGAAAGCTTGCTTAAATTGGATCGGTTTCCCATCGGTACTCCTGGTTTGAGCGATATTGAAAAAATACTTTCCCAGACAGCAGAAGCGGCAAACAGTTTGGGCGACAAGCGGATACAGGCTTATATTCTAGGAGCTCAGGGCAAGGTATACGAACGCCAGCAACAGCATTCTGCGGCTGAAAGTCTGACGGTTGAAGCTTTGAGTTTAGCACCTGCTTTTGAGTCTCCTGATATTGCTTATCAATTATTGTGGCAGCTCGGACGAATTCGGAAAGCTCAGGGAAATACAGAAGGGGCGATCGTTCAATATACTCAAGCTGTGAATGTACTGTCTTCTCTGCGGGGCGATTTGGTGACAGTCAATCCGGAAGTACAATTTTCGTTTCGGGAAAGTGCCGAACCGGTTTATCGCGAATTAGTCGAACTGCTTTTGCAAGAAGAATCGCCGAGTCAAGATAAGTTAAAGCAGGCGCGCCAAACGGTGGAATCTTTGCAGTTGGCAGAATTGGATAACTTTTTTCGGGATGCTTGTGCTGATGCCAAACCAAAGTCGATCGATGAAATCGATCCGGCGGCGGCGGTGATTTATCCGATTATTTTGAGCGATCGTTTGGAGGTAATTTTGTCAATTCCCGGCAAACCCTTGCGCCGCTACAAAACTAAGAAGACTCAAGAAGAGCTAGAAAATGCCTTCAGACAAGCCAAAAATACCATCAGGCCTGCTGCTTTTCCCAGGGACAGGTTGCCCCTTGTCCAACAGATTTACGACTGGTTAATTCGCCCAGCAGAGGCGGATTTGACTGCCAGCGGGATTAAAACTCTGGTATTTGTGCTCGACGGTTACTTGCGGAATCTGCCGATGGCGGTGCTACACGACGGCCAAAAGTTTTTGGTGGAAAAATACAGTATTGCTTTGGCGCCGGGGCTGCAACTGCTGGCGCCGAAGCCGCTGAGCCAAGTCAAGTTAAAAGTGCTGACGGCTGCTCTGTCGGAAGCGCGTCAAGGCTTCTCGGCTTTGCCGGGGGTAATGCGGGAAGTGAAGGAAATTGCGGCGCAGATGCCGGCGAGCGGGCTGCTGAATCAAGAGTTTGTCAGCGGGCGGTTGCACGATCGAATTAAAGCTTTGTCATACCCGATCGTCCATTTGGCAACTCACGGTCAGTTTAGCTCGAATGCGACGGATACTTTTATTGTGACTTGGGATCGGAAAGTGAATGTTAAGGACTTCGATCGACTGCTGCGAGCCGGCACTGGAGACAACCAACAGCCGATCGAGCTTTTGGTATTGAGTGCTTGTGCGACGGCTGCGGGTGACAACCGGGCGGCTTTGGGTTTGGCGGGGGCGGCAATTCGATCGGGAGCCCGCAGCACTGCCGCCACTCTTTGGCAAGTTAACGACGAATCTACAGCTATTTTTATGACTGAGTTTTACAAGCAGCTTGCTTCTACTAAAAGCAGCAAAGCTGAAGCCCTGCGCAACGCTCAATTAAGCCTGCTGCAAAACCGAGACTATCAAAATCCCTATTTCTGGGCGCCTTTCGTGCTGGTAGGGAATTGGCAATAATTGAAGGAAGAAGAGAAATGGAAGTCGTTCGATGGAAGTCGCAAGAAGAGAAATGGAAGTCGGCATGAAAGACGAAGCTCAAGGTAAAAAGAAGGCGATCGAGGCGGAGCGAGGGGGTAAAAACAGCCAAGAGGGGCATTTTGCACGCAATCGGACTAATCCGCCCCCAAGAAACCGGGTTTTTCGGCCCTAGCTTCAGTCTGGGAAAAATGCGAATGCCGAGTTCGTGTTGGTTTTTTGTAAAAAATTGTAAACTGTAACGAGTGCTTTCTGCATCTGATATTTTTTCGAGGAGTCCCATGAAGCAACTTTTGATGGCTGAGCGCTTTTGTCTCATAGCCCACGTCTTGTCAATGGCTTTTGGATTGGCAGGGTTGCTGCTGATTTTACCCCGTCCCGAATTGGTGATGAGTTTACCGCCCGCTGGACAAACTTTGTTCCAGTGGGGGATGGCTGGGGGTGGAGTAGTTTATATCATTTTTGGCGCAGCAGCGGTTGCTCTCTATGCCTATCGGACGTTGGGGCTGGGCGCAACGTTGACATTTTTGCTGCCTTCTGTGTTTTTATCTTTGAGTAGCGAGTTGTTGGGAACGAGTACGGGTTTTCCTTTTGGCAATTACCACTATTTGAGCGGTTTGGGCTACAAAATTGCAGGGCTAGTACCGTTTACAATTCCCCTGTCGTGGTTTTATCTCGGACTGGTTTCCTATATAATTGCTCGCGCTGGAGTCGCGGGCGGTAAAGGTGAACTCAACTGGGTGCGACAAATCGGCGCGATCGCACTTGGTGCTTTGCTATTGACAGCTTGGGATTTTGTATTAGATCCGGCGATGAGTCAAACTTCTGTACCTTTTTGGGAGTTTGAGGAAGTTGGGGCTTTCTTCGGGATGCCTTACCGCAATTTGGCGGGCTGGATGGGTACCGGAGCTGTGTTTATGTCTGTAGCAGCTTTGTTTTGGAGAACAAGATCGATTAAATTAGAGCGATCGGAATTGAGTTTGCCTTTAATTGTTTATTTGGTAAACTTTGCTTTCGGAGCAATTATCACTGTCACTTCGTTGGATTCTCGGTTTTGGTTCCCAACATCGCTAGCTGTGCTTTTGGGTGTAGTTCCGGCGATCGTCTTAAGCTGGATCGCTAAACCCGCAGCAGATGACTTAACAGAAGCAATTCCGTCTTTGGAATCTGCTCTCAAAGCTGAAATTCCATCTGAGCGCGTAGGCGCTTTGCGCAAGTAAGCGGCTGATGAGGAATCATATCGTTTCCAATCGATTGACTGCAATAATATTCGATCGCGCGTGCGGACTTTAGTCCGCAGCCTGAGTGCGGACTTAAGTCCGCACGCGCGATCCGTTTTTGTTATAGTAATTGAGCGGACACGAGCTCACTGCTAATTTGGCAAAATTTCACAGGAAATTTTGAGCTAATTTAAAAACCCGGTTTTGACAAGAAACCGGGTTTTTCAGCAATTATATTTTTATGCCAAATTACTGTAATATGTTTGAGGTCATATTGTGTCCGATCGTCGATTAACAGAAATAAGTAAGGTTCGTAGTGCGGACTTTAGTCCGCAGCATCTTCTTGCGGACTAAAGTCCGCACTACGAACCGTTTTTGTTGTGGTAATAATCGATAGGACACGATCTGAAAAGTTGATTAAATTTTTTAAATTGACACCAGCCGTAATTCCCAATTCTTCAATTGAAAATCTAAACTCTAAAATCCAAAATAGATATGATCGCCCCCAACCTCGCAAATCTCCTGACAACCATCATCCCTGCCGCACTTTTGCTGCTACAATTACCCGCCGCCGCCCTTTTAATGTCCCGGTTAATTAAAGGCCCATCGCGCATCCCGCCCCTAGAACCAGATTCGCCGACGCTGGACTTGTTGGGTGCTTGTACTGCGGTGGTTCCGACTTTGAACGAAGCAGAGAGAATTGCGCCTTGTTTGGAAGGATTGAGCCACCAAAGTTACGAGCTCCGAGAGGTGGTAGTTGTTGACAGCTATTCGGTAGATGGAACCGGAGATTTAGTCAAGGCTGCGGCGCAAAAAGACCCCCGGTTTCGGTTAATTAATGACGATCCGTTACCGCCTGGTTGGGTGGGGCGTCCGTGGGCGCTGAATTGGGGGTTTTTGGCAAGTTCCCAGAAGTGCGAGTGGATTTTGGGCATCGATGCGGATACTGTGCCGCACCCTGGTTTGATCGCGAGTTTGCTCAAAACTGCTGCTGCGGGAAATTACGATTTGATTTCGCTATCGCCGCAGTTCATTCTCAAGTATCCGGGCGAGTTGTGGCTCCAACCTGCGCTGTTAATGACTTTGGTGTATCGCTTCGGCCCCACGGGAACCGGCGGGGATGTGCCGGAACGGGTGATGGCGAACGGTCAGTGTTTCCTCTGCAAGCGCGAGGTTTTGGTGGCTTTAGGGGGCTATGAAGTGGCAAAAGGTTCTTTTTGCGATGATGTGACTCTGGCTCGCTATGCTGCGGCTCAGGGCTTTAAGGTGGGCTTTTTGGACGGGGCGAAAGTTTTGAAGGTGCGGATGTATGAGGGGGCGATCGAGACTTGGAACGAGTGGGGGCGATCGCTCGATTTGAAAGATGCTGCTTCTGGCGGTCAAATTTGGGGCGATTTGTGGCTGTTATTCGCGGTTCAAGGTTTGCCGGTGCCGATCGTCCTGTGGTATTTGCTATCGGGTTCCCTACCTGCGATGGCTGTATCTGTGCAGTTTGGGCTGTGGGGATTGAATGTATTTTTGGTCGCAGTGCGATCGGCTTTGTGTTTCGCGATCGCTCCTTCGTACGATCGAACTGAAGCTTCTGGTAAATGGCTGTTTTGGCTGTCACCTTTAGCCGATCCGTTAGCGTTTGTGCGGATTCTAATTTCTGCGTTTAATCAGCCGACTCAGTGGCGCGGCCGCAAGTATAGTTAGTGACAAACCTCCGAAAAAACTCGGCGGTTCAAACCGCGCCTATACAAACAATGTCCGCCTGCGCGGACTAAAGAGTAAACATTCGTAGGGTGTGTCGCCATCGATTCTCCATTGAATCCTCCGACAATTTCAAGCATTGCTTTAAAAAACTTGTAAAAATTCACGGATCTAGCTTTGTTGAAATGATTTCAAAAGTTTTAGAAGTATTTGTAGGGTGCGTCGCCCTTGAAAATTCCTAAATTCAATCGAAAATTTCATGGCGACGCACCTGACATAATTATTGGGCTAATGAAACTGAGGGTTGTTTGCACTGGCCCTTGAAGAAGCCAGGGGGTGCATCTGGTTTTTGAAGCCTGAAGAAGCATGACCGCAGATAAGTTATTAGT
>NZ_JAUBOJ010000414.1:0-6300 GCF_036700185.1 Microcoleus sp. BM001215392
AAGCATGACCGTAGTCAATATGGGATTATAACTAATAACTTATATGCGGTCATGCCTCGCCCTCTTCAAAAACCAGATGCACCCTTTCGGCTTAAGTAGTGCGGGCAACCCTCGCACTACTTTAGTTCCTAGTAAATTATGGCAGAATCTTTGCATTTAAGGATTCTGCCATATTTAATGGTATTATAAAAAGTTGATTCATGGTAAATGGATATTGCAGATTATTACCGACAGTTAGGGCTAAGGTCTGGTGCGAGTTTATCGCAAGTTAAGGCCTCTTATCGAAAGTTAGCCAGACAGTATCACCCCGATGTGAATCCGGGAAACGAACAGGCTAAGAATAAGTTTATTACTATTACTGAGGCTTATAAGTTCCTGGTGAATATTGCCCCTGCCGATGTTGTGGAGTCGAAAGCTGCTAATTCAAATGTGCCGCCTCCTCCGACACCGCCAGCAGAGGCGGTGAAAACTCAACCGCAGGCTGTTAAGGTGACTCGGAAACAGCAACCCACTGATGATAAGCAGGATCTGTCGGCGGCGGAAGAAAAGTTAAAAAAAGATGCTTATGGTGAACTGCAACAGTTGCTGAAATATCAGAGGTTCCCCCGGGCGATCGCCCTAATTGAGGGTTTGGCGCAGCGGGTGCCCGATGATTTGGAGGTGCGTCAATGGCAGGCGATCGCCTATCAGCGCTGGGGACGGCATTTAATCGGGGAAAAGCAGGTTGATAAGGCGAGAATTTATTTGAAAAAGGCGGTGAAAACTGACCCTCACAATCGGGCTTTGTGGGCGGAAGTTGAGCGGGATTTTCGCAGGTTGGAACAGATTTATTAAACAGTTGACAGTTGACAGTTGACAGTTGACAGTTGACAGTTGACAGTTGTTAGTTGTTATGGGTTATTTGTTAGCTGCCACCAATAACTCATAACTCATAACTCATAACTCATAACAGTTGACAGTTGTAGGGTGCGTCGCCACCCTTAAACCCTAAAAAAATCGACAATCGATGAGCGACGCACCTTACTATTTTTTTACGCTCGGCACTTCTAATAATGTAGTATCATAAAATTATTGAGTTGAAAAAAAAATGATTTCCACACCATCCACGGAACCAACATTAACAGATGTAATCGAAAAATTAGACAGCCTATCAAGCCACGTAGACACTTGATCAACCCGTGTTGACCACCTATCAACCCGTGTTGACCACCTAGCGACTGATGTCGAGAAGTTCAACGACCGATTTTTCAACTACCAGCAAGCGACTCAGTGGGTTGTGCAGCTTGCTTTTACTCTGATTGCTAGTGCTACTATCACAGTGATTATTACTTCGGTTCTGCGCCGCTAATCAAAAGGTCTATATTTTTGAGTTTTTCTAAAATAACTTGGGTGTTTTCCGGTCGGTTTTCGGGTAGCGGTTCCATCAATGAGTCGATCGAGTCTACGAATGACTGGTCAACACCTACAGCCTGGTTCCTCCAATTAATCTTACCAGTTGTTGGATTTACGGGAAAGTCGATCGGCGGTAGACCTGTCAATAAATGCACAAAAGTACGCCCCAGAGCAAAAAAGTCCGATCGCACGCCAGCTTTACCTGCAATTTGTTCCGGTGCGGAGTATCCAGCAGTACCGAGAGGTGTTGCATCCGTGTCTGCTTCTGCGGCGCAGCCAAAGTCAATTAATCGCAATCGGCGATCGGCGACCAGCATCAAGTTGGATGGCTTAATATCGCGATGTACGAGATGATATCTGTGGATTTCCTGCAAAATATGGAGCATTTGTTGCAGCCAATCGATAGCTAGGGTTTGAGAAACGTGCTGGTTTTTAGTTAAGAATTGGGTCAAGTTTTCTCCGTCAATTTTTTCCATCACCAAACAACACAATTTATGGGAGTTATTGGGGAGTTTGAGTTTGAAATAACCGTCAGGTTCGACTTGGGGAACTCGGCTTCTTCGGGCCAGCCAAATTAAGACTCGCGCTTCTTGCTGGAACAAACGGAGTAAATCGGGATTGTGGCTTTGTTTCAAGACTTTTAAGACTTTGAGTGTTCCCCATTCGTTGTCCCCAGTTGCCAAATCTTCGACTTCCAAGATGTCTGTGGGGCGTGCGGGATTGGGCGATCGCACTGGTTTCAGGATGCGGTAGCGATCGGCAATTAGTAAAGCCGTGCCGCAAGCCTGACAATTTTGAGCAGCAGCAGGGTTTTCACGTTGTTGGCATTGAGGATTGATGCAGTAACTCATACCATTTTCGCTTTTGGCTTTTGGCTTTTCGATTGGGAATGATTGATACTTTATGGGTTGAGAGCTGGCTTTTGCATTATTTTTTGTAAACCAATATTAGTTTGAATAATAAATTAGCATAAAACCCAGTAGTTCTGACCTTACTACTGGGTTTCTATTTACCGCCCATTTGCGCAGGCTATCACATTTAAGTCAAGGATTTAAGATTAATATCATCGCGCTCTACCGATTGAGCTACCCTCCTGCATTTGGTAGAAGGGGCTGGATATGAGCCAGCAACCTCGATGACCTGATTGTTCCTGACATTCGTTTTGGCGATCGGCGGTGAATGCTGAGTTTAGAGTGATAACTTGCTATTGAATGTACGTAACGCTGCCTCTACCAATTGGGCTACTTCGCTCTTGAACGAAGACAGGAGTCGAACCTGCACTGTCACAGTTGTACGGTTTAAATTAAAGTTTGAGATTGAGCTTGTACTCTGTTTATATCTTAAACCATAACTATCTCAAAAGCAAGCAATTAGCGGAAAATAAATTGAAAAATTCGCTCTCCCACTCTCTGTTCCTCAACATCAGAATTGTTAGCTTCTTCGCGGGCGAACATCACAGCTTGCTGCAAGACTTCGATTCTTTGCAGCAACTCATTGATCCGCCGCGCTGGTAAAGCTCCAGAAAATTTGACAGTCCGCCAGTAGCCGATCGTAATATCTTCGTAATAGACATCCACTTGAGCCGGATGATGTTCGGTAGCTTCAGCTTTAACGTGATTGCGCGGAGTTTTAAAAGTCTTGAGAGTTTGCACTGGTTCTGTGGCCCAACAGTCGGCCGAAGCATCGAAGTTCCAAGTCTCTGAAGCATCTAAGACTGGAAGTTTTTTGATGAATGCTTGCAAATCTGCTAATTGCTTTTCAATAAATAGCAAATAGCTGACGGGAACTTGGCTTAAAAGCACATTTCCATCTACCGTTACGTCAGCGCGAGCGCTACAGTTTGTCCAATCTTTGGTTGCGGTTACGTCGAAGAGTTTGGTCAAAACTTCGGTTGTTTTGCGGATAATCTCTTCGGCTTTGACTTCGACTTTTTTGGACTCGGGCGGCAGTTGTTCGCCTTCTTCGTCTTTGGGGCGGTACGTGCGGGAGATTCCCGAAAGCACGGCGGGCTTCTGGAGGGCTTTTTGGGCTTCTGCTAGTTCTTGGATCGATCGGCTTTTGATGCCTTTCTCGATCGCGATAATCTGATTTAAGCGTGCCATAGTTTGATGTTATTGATGCTGAACTTATCTAAATTTTGGTTGATATTGAGCGTCAAATTGTTTTTCCTGCGGGTTGTGGGGTTTTGAGGACTTGATTCCTCAAAACCACCCGTGTAGTATGACACACTTCAAAATAAATGACAAGCTTTGGGTCGAGGCTGGTGCGAGGGTGCGATGCAGCTTTTTGGCAAACTGTAGCAAAGTTTACTGGTTTTTCACCGTTTTACTACCTCTTGAGATAGATGCGCGAATACCTCCAGGGGCCAGTTGCAATATCTGGAAACATTTCTTAATATATAGAGAACAAAGGGAATCCGAGGAAAGACCAAAAATCCTTAAGCCCTTGGGGTGCCCCGGTTAATTATATTCTTAGCAAACAAGGGCTAAATCAATGAACAAGCAGCAAAACTCGGAAGTTTCAACGTTTTTACCAATGCTTCAAAAAGGCGTTTGGTTGTTTGGGATTTTCTCTTGGATATTCGGGCTGACAGATAGAAGCATTGCATTATTGTCTGATGGATATTTGTCGGCGATCGATATTGTTCAGCTATTTACAGCTTCCTTCTTTTTCGTTAGTTGGATATTCTTAAGCCCGTTTCTGAGCTTTAACTCCCAGAGTCAGCGACAGGTAGAAGGCATTCGGCAGAAAGTAGAAGTATCTCCCTAGTTTTTAAGTTGTAATGTTTGTTTCTACATCGCTCTTGGTTTCTTGTGGTGCAAAGCGGGCGGGCCAAATGCGATCGCAAAAAAACAAAGTTCCCGCCGTCACGCATAGCGGAATTGCCAACAGATTCAACAGCGGAATGCTCACCAAACCCAAACAAACCAAACCAAAACTCCCGCTAGCCGGCAAAGTCGCCCGAATTATCTCTAGCTTCTCCTGAAAAGGCCGCCTCCGCCGCTCCAAAGGTGCATCCAAGAAGTCCAAACAGACAATAGTCGCGCCCAAAGCTACGCCGCCCAAACTGCTAAGAATAGAGCCGAATCCTGGGACAAAATTTAGCAGCAACAGCGGTATACCAACGCTCAATAAAATTTGTAGTTTTCGCAGTTCAAAGGCGATCGCTCTTTGAATATCCCGAAAAATACTAGCCAAGTTCATTGGTGCTTCTGCGGGTAATTGACCGTTCCGCAGAAGTTCCAACTGTTCGGATAATTTGCCGTACCATGGCGAACCTAAAATCACGCCAAATTGAACTAATAGAAACCCAATTATTAACAAAAGCCCTGAAACTAAAAGTACGCGCAGCAGCCAGCCAAAACCGATTGTTAACGCGCCGAGAAAGCTCAGCCAAGCTGGCAAACTTGCAATTAAATCATTAAATCGGACGGACAAATCGGCAACTAAAACGTCTATGCCTGCTAAACTAGGAAATAGCAAGCTTAAATAAAGTCCGATACCAATTAAAAAATTTAGGACGACGGGAACTAATACATAAGTCCACAGCTTGGGAGTTTGCCAAATCAATGTGAAAGCACGAACGGGATAGGTGAAACCTGCTAAGAGTCCAATTGGTGCGCTAATGGCAGCGCTGACGGGATTTGAATTGAGCTGTTTTGACATATAGCTGAAGGAAGAAGGAAGTTCGGCAACGGATTCTGTAACGGATGTAACGGATGTAAGGGATGTAACAGATTTCAGTCCGATAGAAGAAGGAAGAAGGAAGAAGGAAGAAGGAAGAAGGCTCGCTTCGGCTTCGCTCGGAGGGTAAAAAGAGGGATTCAGGAAGAAGGCTTTAGCTGCGGTTGCGAGTGAATTCAGAAGCAATAGAATCAAGGGTTTTAGGAATCAAGAACATCCTTGCCATGTTGGCGGTTGAGATATTAGGGGGTGAGAGTGTCACTTTCTATTATTATTGCGTATGAGGATTTATTGTAGGGAGCAGCGAAAAGTGAAGCTTTTTATTTACCATACCCCGGAACTTACGCCAGCAGACAAAATGCCGGCTTGCGCGATCGCAGTTGATGTGCTGCGGGCGACTACGACAATGGCGACGGCCTTGAATAACGGCGCGGAAGCCGTGCAAGTTTTCAGCGACTTAGATAAGCTGATGGTCGAGAGCGAAAAATGGCCTGGAGACAAGCGGATTCGCGCCGGAGAGCGCGGCGGCGCAAAAGTTGACGGTTTTGACATGGGGAATTCGCCGCTGGACTGCCCGCCAGAAAAGGTGAGTGGGAAGCGAATTTTTATCAGTACAACTAACGGTACTCGGGCTTTGCAGAGAGTGCAAGCTGCTGCTACTGTGTTGACGGCGGCTTTGATTAACCGCAAATCTGTGGTGCAGTTTTTGTTAAGTAAAAAGCCGGAAAGTATTTGGATTGTGGGTTCTGGTTGGGAAGGGAGTTATTCGTTGGAGGATACAGTGTGTGCTGGTGCGATCGCCCAAAGTTTGCTCGCAGAAAGTGGTATTCCGGCGATCGATTTTGCTGGTAACGATGAAGTGTTTGGGGCGATCGCTCTTTATTTGCACTGGCAAGATCGGCTGCATGAATTATTAGAAAAAGCGAGTCACGGCCAGCGCCTCCTCGGTTTGGGCGTGATTGAAGATTTAAAATATTGCGCGCAATTAGATACTTTAGATGTGCTCCCGATGCAGCGAGAACCGGGTGTTTTGGTGAAGTCGGATTTTAAAATTCCTGAGGAGGCTTTCTGGGTTCCATCTTCGCAAAAAATGGCGAATTGAGAGTTTATGCGAATTTAGTATTGGTAGGTGAGCTCTTGTAGTAACCTACTCGAACAACGACGATAAAATTGGTTTGATCGTTCGGAATGCGAGTCCGCATCCAATCGGAGGACTCGCATTCC
>NZ_JAUBOJ010000415.1:0-6257 GCF_036700185.1 Microcoleus sp. BM001215392
GTTATTTGTTATTTGTTATTTGTTATTTGTTATTTGTTATTTGTTATTTGTTATTGGTTGGTTCCAATCCCCTGCGCAAGCCAATCCCCTGCGCCAGCCAATGCCCCATTCCCCATTCCCTGCGCCAGCCAATTCCTAATGACTGTGCGCGTAAGCGCCGATTTCCGGCTGAAACGGCACAACTTCCTCGATTACTTCCAAACCCATTTTTTCCAGCATTCCCTGCAAAACAGAGTCAGGAGAAAGCCTTAAATAATTATCTGCCACTTCTAAAGCTACATGGCGGTTTCCCAAATGATAAGCCGCCCGCATCAGCAGCAGCCCAGTCGAGGCCCTTGCGGTCAGCACCGGCTCGGGTTTTGCACTTATTAGTACCAAACAGTTACCGTCTTCCGACTGCAATAAATCTCGATCGCGCAATACCGTACCTCTAGGCAAAGCCAAGTGTAGCACGAATCCTGCCTCTGTCTCGAATCGGTGGCGGCTGCGAGTGCGATCGTCCGCTGTCATCGGCAAACTAAAGCTGACAACAGCATCGGGATTAGCAGGCAAATGTTTTGTGAAACTGAGCATTTTACTATTCTATTCCTCTGATAAATTCACTTCACATCCAGTTTTTGAGGAATATATTTTCGAGGTCGAATTGCCATTTGCTGTGTTTGGGTTCGCCAGCAAAGCCCGCCTGTACCCTTAAATTTCCATACCAAACAGTCATCTCTCTGAACCGCTCCCGTTCTGGTTCTCATACCAAATTTATGTCATCTAGTCAAGCACTCGATCGGAGACTAGCGCCATTTTTTCCCAAAATTTCCCATAACATCGAGTAACTAGAACCACAGAAATCTCCAATAATTCCTGTGCGGTAGGCATCCGGCCTGCCCAATAATTGCTGGTTGAGGAGAAATCTCATCGAACGGGAGAGGAAGAAAGACTCAAACCCTAGATTTTATTGATTGCCCGCTTGTTGCAGCCGCAGCAGCTCAGCTTGAATTCTCTGTTTAACTGCCGGATTCGCTTGCTGGAGCAAAGTGAGCTGGTTGAAGCGACTCACTGTCAAGCCATTGCTTTCGATAATTTTTTTAGCTTGTTGGCAGTAATTCACCGCTACGCCCCGTACACCTCCAGACAGGCTATTAATTCCCTGAGTTTCGTTGCAGACTATTCTAGGAAGCGAGCCTCCTGTCATGCCTTTAATTTCTTTAATAGTTTCTAGCCGCCCGGGTTCTATTCCCAAGACAGCGCGAGCGTAGCTAGTAATTTCGGCGTTGCTAATTTCTTGAGCTTGGGCTGCTGCTCCGAAAACGGGGCTTGAGGATTGTGCGTACCAGCCAGGAGCCCATCCGCTAGCCAAAGCTGCTGCGGAAATGATGCCTGCAAACAAAGATTGTCGCAGCATCCGGTTAAATCTAAATTTAGGGGTGTTGAGTGAGGTGTTCATGGTCGTCGGTAATTGCTTGCGTGTAGATAAAAATGACACAGCACTGAGCGGCTCAATCTTTTTGAATAAGGTTGTGGCAAGAAAGTTCCTGCCCTTGGGTAACAATTTTTCATTCCAGCAGGAGCATTTGCTACTTTTTACTATAAATTGACTTTTGAGCAAATTTCCTAATTCTATCTATTGTAACATCTTGGAGAAGTTGACAAAATCCCAAAAATCTGGGTTAACTTTGATTGCAGACTGTTCCCGAATTGCCTCTACAAATAATTCTGAAAGCGCAAATATTAAAACATTCTAAAGTTTATTGACAAATTAGTCGCTTTGAGGTGCGTGAAGCGAAGCTATCGGGCTCTTAATCGCCCGAAAGCTAGGGAATTCTCGATTTGGCGATTTTTAGATTTGAAAATTGGGGTTTGGAGCAAAGCTCAGTATTTGCATTCTTGATTGGTGGTGTCCAGTTTAAGAGGAATCGCACTCATCAATTCCTGTGTGGATTTAATGTTAAGCCGAAACGCATTTGTCGATCGAAAAAATCCCCCCCTCAGGCACCATACCCAACCTGAGGCGCAACCAAAAATCAGGTTTTACCATCCTCAGACAGAGGCAGGATTCGCAAACTAGAGATTAAAATCTTGGTAGCAAAACAGGCAGTATCTGTTTGGGGCCGCACGCCCGAGGCTTTGATTCGAGTCCGTGCTTGCTCGATATTCTGGCTGCGAAAACTAATCTCGGACTGCGATCGAAACTTGGTTTTTCTCCTAAATATCCTTACAGCCACCCGCAAGACTAGAAACGCAGAATCCTTGAATTTTTGTGCCTCGCTCCTGGGAGCATCTCGATCGCGCGTTGCGAATTTTTGCAAGGCTTTTTGCAACAACTTAACAATTATTAATTACCGATTGTCCATGAAAGCTCAAAAAGAACTTTGGCGCGTTATCCTGGCAGTAGCTATCAGTATTGTAGGCGTGCTGCACTTTGCAGTACCCGCACCCTTTATCAGAATCGTGCCACCCCAGCTTCCTTACCCGGAAGCATTGGTTTATATCAGCGGTTTTTTCGAGATTTTGGGGGGAATTGGGCTGTTAATTCCTGCCGTTAGCAGAGCCGCGGCGTGGGGCTTAATTGCCCTGTTTATTGCCGTGTTTCCGGCTAATATCAATCAAGCAGTCAACAGCATTCCCATAGAAGGGATTCCGCACAACCCATTAGTCTATTGGTTTAGGCTGCCTTTGCAAGCTGTCTTGATTGCTTGGGCCTGGGTTTATACCCAACCAGACGAAGGTAAACCGCGGGCTTCTCTAGTTCCAGATAGAACAGAAAACGCTCAATGAAGCAGTTCGACTACTCTTTAGATTTTAAGAACCTCGACTTTCGACAGCACCCGGAACTTTATCGGGTGGGGAAAGGAGAACAGGGAGTGCTGCTGGTGGAGCCGTACAAAGCAGAAATTCTGCCTTGGTGGAGATTTAAGACTCCTGAAATTGCCTTTGAGTCCAGCAGCAAAATTTACTCGTTGTTTTTAGAGTATCTCGATGCCGATGATTTTGTGGGAGCCGACATGGCCCGCAAGTTCTTGCAGATGGGGTATACTCGATCGCGCCGCTACGCTAATCATAAAAGCGGCCGAAAATATCAGCAGAACCCTCAGAAGCTGGAGTCTGTTGCAGAGCAAACCGCAGCCAGAAAAGATATTTTGCCGTTAGAAGCAGATCCGGTGAAAGCAGCATCCGCCGCCATTTTTAAAGAGAAATGGACGCTGGCCAAAACCAACGAGAAATATCTCCAGCTTTTAGCCAGACACAGACAGATGTACGAATCTTCTGGAAGCAAGTCTGAGGATTGACATACAGTTACTCAAGCTCAGAATTCGCAATTGATACCATTTTCCGCAAATCGGCGGACGGGAGAGTCTGCGCTCCCAACCCGTATCGGCTCAATCAATTTTTCTTTTAGTCCAGACAATATTAATCTGGGACTAGAAACTTCGGTCTAAAATTTTCGGCGATGGAGTCAGGAGTGTCTTAAAGCAAGTGTCCGTTTTTGGGTGGGGTAAATCATCCCCATCTAAAATCTTTCTGGTAAGACACTTCTGCAAGCAAGCGGCACCGCGATCGCCAAAACCTCATTCTCAAATCTCAAATAATATTAGCCCCCTAGACAGCAGTGGAGTTGTGGCTGTCTAGGGGGCCGAACTGATGTGCCAGACCCTACAATTTAACTATCCTCTTCTTCTGTTTGCCACTGGCGCCAAATTTCAAAGGCATTAAAGCCCCTGTATTGCAGGTAATTCAAGACTTTGCCCTTGGTTTTCGGATCTACATTACCGATCGCCTCTATCTTGTATTTCCGCATGACTTTGGCTTTTAATTCTGGCAGTTTTTCTGCTTCTGAGTCCTGATTTTGGGCTAATTCTTCTTCCCAGACTTGCTCGAACAAATCGCTAGTAATTCCTTTTTGCAGGCACTTGCGCTTGACGGCTGATTTCCCGTATTTGCCCGTAGCAGAGGCGATCGAGTTTGCCACCAAGCGAGTGTCAGACTGATAGCCCCGGTCTTGAATTTGCGCGATCGCCTCCAATATTTCCTCATTGCCAAAACCTTTCTCTTGCCCCTTTTTGCGAAGTTCAGAGGCACTGTAGTCTTTGCGGGACAAGAGAAAATAGAAATAGTCAAGACAGCTCATCAGTTAAATCGAAGGGTAGCGCGCAAATACTGGTGTAGGGAATGTCAAATCCAGTCGCCTTGCTATCGGCAGACTGCATCACGAGATCCTCTATTCTTCTGTATCCTCCTCTTCATCATCCACTTCCACATCCGGTCTGTCAACATCGATCTGAATCAAGCGAATGTGCTTGTATCCGAGTTTAATTTCAAACTCGTCGCCCGGCTTTAATCCCATTTCTTGGGTATAATTTGCTCCGATCACGATCGAGCCATTCTTGTGAACGCTAGCTCGATAACTCGCTTCTCGTCCGCGTCCGTCTGCTTTAGACTTCTCTAGCTCAATGCCCTTAGCAGCTAATACTGCATCGTAAAACTCAGCCAGGTTAATCCGGGTTTCTCCACTCTTGCTGACGGTGAAGTAGCCGCAAAGCTTTGCAAGTTCTCTGCGCGGCAAATCGCTGCCTTTGATTTTTTGAAGCAGACCTTTTCCTGTTAAGGGTGCTGTAGCTGTTTCTGCCATTGACCTTACCTCGCTTATTGGACTTTACTTATATCAATTACAACACATTAGATTAACTTTGTTTCACTGTCAATACTAAGAATTAGGAATATATGATTCTGGATAAATTTCTGTGACCTCAAAACGGGGGTGCAAGTAAGGATGCTTGCAGGCGGCGATCTATTTCCTGCTCGCGGTCAAAATGCTTGCACAACCTCGAAAAGCGATCGCGCGGGGAATTATTCGCAAATTAAATGCTTTACTTTTTTACAGTAAAGTCTGTTCCCTGCATTTACCAATCCCCCTCCAGTCGGCGGTCAAAGTCAAAACCAAGACAGCGATGAATGGAAATACCTAGGGCGACGCCGCTGCAAATCTGCCGAAAGCATTTACTGGTACGGGGTCAACTTTTAGATCGGCAAGGCGAGGCCGCACTTGTTCTTGATGCCGCTGCCACCTAGCTAGTTGTAAACCTTGTTTTTCGGGCAGCCAATCCCGTCAAAACGCCAAATACCCAGCCACAATCTTCTATTAAGGTACGTGGCATATAACTCGCACAGAATGCACTCGCCGGAGTGCAATCCCGTAAAAACCGCAGCAAATTTCACCTGTTCGTTGAACGACTTTTAGCTTAAATCTGACGATCGCGGGCGCGAGTGCAGAAATATCGCGCAGCCACTCTGGAGATGAATAATAGCGCGAGCGATGAGCGATCGGGGATTGGACATTGGGGAATGACCGATCGCGATTTCGGGTTAGGATCGCCGGCACTCGCACTTGCATTTTCTTGTGGAACTACTACGAGCTGCGGCGGTAGTGAAAGATTGTCTGCGATGTTCCAAGGTGCGATGCGGATGCGGATGCAGCAGAGGAGACAACAGTGAGGAATAGTTAGTGGAAATATACAATCTATAATACTGTGCGGCACCCTTTCGATCGCGCGGCATTATTTCGTCACTCTTGAGGCGAACCCGCTTTTTCTGTAGGGTGCCGCGGGGAACTAGGAAAAATATTTCGACTAATGCCCCGCCACCGACGAATTAAAGGTGATTTGTACCGGGTAATTCCCAGATACCCATACAAATTAGCAGCATTTCGCGGCATGGAGTTTCAGTGGAAATGACTGGTTTCAACTCGTTGTCGGCAAGCTGCCAGATTCTCAAAATTTACACACCATAAGCTCGATCGCTAAAACTGATAGCCCAATACGCTTGGGTTAAGCCACTGCGCTCAATAAAACGATCCCAAGAATAGACACGGAGATTGCTTTTTTACGGATCGCGTTCATGTATGGCGTTCCTCGCAATCACAATTGCTAACCCAAGCATATTGACTTATAGCAGCTTCCACAATTACTGATTCTCAAATATAGCCACCGCCTGCTGGGTAGCGGCGTTCTTAATTTTTGCAACTGAGGCTTTGATTGTCTGCTGCGAAACTCTCGGAATGCTCGATCGAGTATTCAAAGACAGAGACCCCCGAGATGCCGATACGATTTTCCCCAAAAAATACAACAGCAGGGCAACTCCTGAGTTTGTAGTGATAAGTAAACCGCATATCCTTGACGAAAAAGGCATCACAGAATTGCGAACATTTGTGCCTAATAGCTGGTAAAAGTATAGTCATTTATAGGCATGGGAGGCTTCAAGTCCCTCCC
>NZ_JAUBOJ010000416.1:0-6196 GCF_036700185.1 Microcoleus sp. BM001215392
ATGGATGGCTTTTTTATGGTGAAACTCAAGCGAGATTAAGAAGAATTCAACCCGCTCCCGTCGGGTTTTGTTTGTATAGACGCGGTTTCAACCGCCGTCTTCTTATGGATGGCTTTTTTATGGTGAAACTCAAGCGAGATTAAGAAGAATTCAACCCGCTCCCGTCGGGTTTTGTTTGTATAGACGCGGTTTCAACCGCCGTCTTCTTTAAGAGTTTAATATCTCTGATCTTGATGAGCAGGTTCTTGATAAGCTGGTTCTTGATAAGCTGGTTCTTGATAAGCCGGCTCTTGCCACTCGCGGCGCCGGGGTTCGGGATTGGGATTGTAAGGTACGATCGCACCATCGTCATTCATAATCATCCCTCGAATAATCTCCTTCGGTTCGACGGGTTTCGCCTTAATGCTGCCTTTGCGGCCCTCCAACTGAGGTAACTTGGGAAACTCCTGAACCGGCATTCCCTTGACGGCTTGACTCATAAAATCGCGCCAATTGTAAGCAGCAGTACCGCTAGTTCCCCCCGTCGGATAATTGTCATCATTCCCCAGCCAAACGCCAGTTACTACCTGCGGAATGTAACCGATAAACCACAAATCCCGCACCTTTTCCGAAGTACCAGTTTTGCCGGCTACAGCCCGATCGCCCAAAGAAGCAGGCCCGCCCGTACCACCAGTCACCACACCCTCCAACATCCAAGTAGTAATTGCCGCACTATCCTTATCCAAAACCCGCTTCGGTTTAAAATCAGCCTGATAAATCACATCTCCCCGCTGATTGATCACCTTAGTAATTCCGTGGGCTTCAATAAAATTACCTTCCGCCGCTAAAGTACCGTAAGCATTAGTTAACTCCAGCAAATTCACCTCAGACGAGCCCAAAGCTAGGGAATAAATCGGACTTAATTTAGACTTAATTCCCATATCGTGGGCTAATTTGATTGCCGGTTCAAAGCCGACATCCATCAACACTCTGACAGCTACGACATTTACCGAACTCGTCAAAGCATCAGAGATCGATCGCCAACCGCTAAACTTTTTCCCGTAATTATTCGGTTGATAGCCGTCGATAATAATGGGGGCATCTTCATAGCTGTCGTAGGGCGAAAAACCCGCCCCCATAGCCGCCGCATAAACCAACCCTTTAAACGTCGATCCGGGCTGGCGCAAAGCCTGCGTAGCTCGATTAAACTGACTTTCCTTAAAACTTCCGCCACCGACTAAAGCCTTAACTTCCCCAGTTTTAGATTCTATTGAAACCAAAGCCGCCTGTTCAAAACCCTGACGGCGGCCATCAACCTCGATCGCATCTTTAATAACTTGTTCCGCTATTTTCTGCCACTTCAAATCCACCGTCGTCTCGACAGTCAAACCGCCCGATTCCAAAGCATCCTTAGAAACATAGCGCGGCAATTCCTTGCGAATGTAACTAGCAAAATAAGGCGCGACTACTTTAAATCGCTTCGGCTGACTTTGTTTCACCTTGAGAGGTTGCGCCTGGGCCTCCTTCGCTTGGGCCTCTGTAATTACCTTCGCTTCCTGCATTTGTTGCAGCACAGTATTACGGCGCTGTTTAGCAAGATTTGGATTAACTAAAGGCGAATATTCGCTCGGTGCGGGCGGTAAACCTGCCAAAGTTGCCATTTCTGCCAAAGTTAATTTATCGACTGGTTTGCTAAAGAAAACCCAAGCCGCATCCGCGACACCGTAAGCATCAGAACCCAAATAAACCAGATTTAAATATCTTTCTAAAACTTGTTCTTTAGTCAACTCCCGCTCAATTTTTCGAGCTAACAGAGCTTCCCGAACCTTGCGCTTAATGCTTCTTTCTTGATTGAGAAAAACCACGCGGGCTAATTGTTGCGTAATGGTACTGCCGCCCTGCACTAAATCTCTCGCAAGCAGATTAGAACCGATCGATCGCACAATACCTTGATAATCCACCCCGCGATGTTCGTAAAAACGGCGGTCTTCTATCGAAATAAAAGCTTTAGTCAACAGTTCGGGAATTTCCTTCAGTTTCAGCTTATCTCTAGTTGCCGGCCCCGACTGCAACAAAATCGTATTGTCAGCCGCCTTAATTGTCAGCGTTCCATCGCGGTTAAAAGCCGACAAATCATTAACATCCGGCAAACCTTTGTCTAAGGTGTATAAAATCCACAAACCGTAGATTAAAGCACCACTTCCTATACTGAGAATACCTAAACCTATCCAAAATCTCGGGCGACGGGATATCTGTTTTTTAGTTTTTTTCTGCGGTGCGCTATCTTCCTCCGGTGCAATACTTTCCTGTCGTTCTGTATTTATTTGCAGCTTGGTATTTTCAGATGCAATACTTTCCTGTATTTCCGTATTTATTTGCAGCTTGGTATTTTCAGGTGCAATACTTTCCTGTCGTTCTGTATTTTGAAGAACACTATTTTGAGGTGCAATATTTTGCTGTATTTCCGTATTTATTTGCAGCTCGGTATTTTGCGGTGCGCTATTTTGCTGCAACTCCCTACTCTGGGATTTTTCGGGTAATTTAGTTCCCAGTAAACTCAATCCAGGCCGCAATAATTCCTTTCCTTTTTCTTGCAAGCTGGTAACTTGAGGTTCAATTTCCAACCAAACGATTAAGCGCCTCAAGCCTTCCCAATTGCGCTTGACTATGGGATATTCATCATGTTCTGAGTCGGAATATTCCGATGCTAATTCTGACTCTTCTGGAGGTTCACCATCTTCTGATATCACATACTCCGATCGCACATCCGTCGTCTTTGCAGACAATTGGGCCGGGGATGGCGGCGAGTTTAGCCCGGTGCTATTGGCAGTATTTGGCGATTCTCGATCGGAATTATCGCCTACTCCCTTAGTGACTTTGCTCAATTTATCCTTGATATTTGAGAAAAATTCTGACACGTTCAGACCTTCAAACCTCATCAATTTAAATTAAAAATTAAAAATTAAAAAGGCTAACCCCCTTCAATTTTTAATTTTTAACTTGACATCTTTTCTTCAAGAAAACTGTGCAGAGTCTTGAGTTATTTATTTTTAGTTAAAATTATTGAACTAAAAATAAATAACTCAAAATTTTTCTCAACCAGCATGGCCTAGTGCCAAACCCGCTACCAGCATACCCAGTACCAGGAAAGGCTGAGCACTTGCCTGATATTTAACATCATTTTCCAGAGGATTGCGCAAAAAGTACATATCCTGAAAAGTGATTTGAGGGACGATCAGGAGCAAGAGAATGACAGCGTAAAGGTTTTGGTGAATGCTGATCAGGTAGCCTGCAATCCCTGCTTGAAATATGTCGATCGCCAACACGCAAATCCAAGCTGCGGTGCCGATGCCAAACATCACTGGCAAAGATTTTAACCCTAATTGGCGATCGCCCTCGACACTTTTAAAATCATTAACGATCGCAATTCCCAGCCCTGCCAAACTGTAAAACAGCGTCAAAACCATAATCGTGGGATCTAGTGTACCAAACAAAGCTTGACCTGCCCACCAAGGCAGAGCGATGTAGCTAGCACCTAGGGCATAATTTCCCAACCAGCCATTCTGCTTCAGTTTCAGCGGAGGCGCGGAGTAGATGTAAGCCAAAAATGCGCCGCCGAGAGTCAAAACAGTCATGATGGGGAATTCATGACCCGCCCACAAGTCTAGAGCATAGGCTACCGCAATGCCTGCGGCTAATAATACCAAAATTTGCGTTACTACTTGAGGAATCGAGATAATCCCCGACGGAATCGGGCGGTAGGGCTCGTTAATGGCGTCGATATCGCGATCGTAAAAATCGTTCAAAGTTTGAGTGTACCCAGCCAGCAAAGGCCCTGACATCAACATACACGCGGAGGCGATCGCAAAATTCTCTAAATTCCAAACATAGTTTCCCGAAGAAGCCGCCCCGCACACCACGCCCCACATCAGGGGAATCCAGGTAATCGGTTTCATCAGTTGCAAGCGAATCTTCCAGATGGAAGTTTCCCCGCTAGCAGCCCCTTTCATACCCAACATTTGCCGAGTTTTGGCACTGCGGTTTTCGGTAGCAGCGCTTGGACGCGAGGGTTCTGGGGTGATTTCGGATGGAGGAGAGTCAGACATAATTTGATGTGAGTGGTACTGCTACTATTGTGTAGTTTTCTGTTTCAATAATAATTCTGATAGAATACCACTGATATTTAAGGCATCGTCTGGAAAACTTACCCGGATTGGAGTTGATGCTAGAGAAAAATACGGGTTTTACCGAAATCTTTTAATATCATTATTTTGTGTAAATGTCAAGAGGACAAATAGTTTTTTGATCATTTAGCTGAACCCGCCTGGTGTTGGAGATGTTGGTCAGCGGGTGCATTTAAGGTAGATGACAGGGAGCTGCGCGATCGGGCTTTTGCCATACTACAGCCTTTCTCGGCAACAGTGCGGTACGGTTGGGAATGAGAAGGTAATGGGTAGACTTATTTCCTAAATTTTTGATTGATAGGAAAACCGCAGATTAAGGCAGATTAACACAGATTAACGCAGATAATTTCAAGATATGTCTGTGAATGATAATCTTATCTGGAATTGCTCGCCCCCGTACCTCACTCAATTGAGAAAGGCTATACCGTTAAATCGTCTCATCGGGCAAAAACTGGCGGCCAAAAGTCAGAATCTAGAACCTCGACAGCAGAATAGATACACGATTGCGGAAACGTTTCTACAGACAATCCAGTTTCAGCACTTGCTTGTTCTAGAGCATCCGCATAACATTCAACTAACACCTCTTCAAGATATGGTTTTAGAATGGGGGAATCTTTTAGGGTTTTGCGAATGCGTCTGCGATGCTCAACAATACTGCCTTTCCAACTCCCGCTTCTTTGCTCCGGTTGAAATTGCCACTTCAGCAAGTGCAGGATAATTACCACAAGATTACTTTCTAAACTCCTGCGTTCACTTCGCCCCATGTCTTCAATTTCTGCAATCAAGTTTTCCCAATCGATGTTTGAGTAGTCGCGAGCCCGCAACTTTTCCACAGTGGTTTCAATCCATCTGAGGTAATCGGTATCATACAATTTTTGTCGGTCAACTTCTAATTTTGTTGTCATAAGCTGTTCGTGCAAAGCTGGTGTGCATCTAACTTTAACAATCCTGTTTTGGGAAACCATGACTAGGGTGGCTTTGAGCAGCGCCCGAAACATACAATTTAAATCCACAACAGCTTAACAACTGCCAACTAACAAATATGGCGGTATGAATCAAAAGGCAGTCCCGTCCGCCGCTTGACATCAACAACTGATTTGTATGCGCCTTTAACCTGTCTTTCTCTAACTATTGTTTCAGCCACAACTCGATCTAAACCGCTTTGGATCAACTCTTCTGGCGAAAGAACATTTAACCGTTTCCAAGTAAATTGGGATTCTTTTTGATAATTGTAGCTAAAGCAAATCATCGGGGCGATGCGTCTGACGTGACTTTCGGGAACTCCGGCGATTTCCGATAACTCTTCGGCGTGGGTAAAAAGGTAGCCTTCGTTTTGCAAAGATTCAATATCGTTAGCGTAGACGATCGGCAAACCCAAGATTTTGACCATATCATCTTTGGTACACTCGTTAATATCTATTTTGCCGCGCAGGTTGGCTAGTTCTTCGGCATTTGTCGCAGTTGCAGGAACCAGCAAGCCTCTGGGTGCGGTTTTGATCAGATAGCGCTTTTTCAAAGCAAAGGCTGTGGCAATTTGAGCGATCCAAACGAGCGTACCCAAATTAGCTGAAGAAGATAGCGCTAGTGCTGCTAAAGTAATGCCAACACCCCATCCCATCCAACTGCGAATATTTGTTTTTTGGCCTGCATAGGCGATCGCCAATCCGCCAAAGTAGGGAATAAAAGAATACCACACCCAGTTGGGAGTTTGACGCAGCCAGTATAATTCTTGAGACACTTTAGTTCTATCCTCTATCGACTTTTGTTTGACTCTTATTTAAATCTCACCTTTTTCATACATAACTTATGCAAAAAGTGGTTTGACACGCTACTCATAGGGGTAAGGTACTTGGGGGCAAACCCTACTACCTATATAGCCTTCCGATCTCCCATATGAGGTACTATGCCGCATCGGGCATTGGGCATTGGGCATTGGGCATTGGGCATTGGGAAGAAGACCCGCGCAGGGCATTGCACCTTGGTTGTTATTAGTTATTATCACCAACAAATAACAACCAACAAATAACAACCAA
>NZ_JAUBOJ010000417.1:0-6126 GCF_036700185.1 Microcoleus sp. BM001215392
CTAAGATTTTATGTCCAAATGCTACGCCCTTCTATGATTTTTGCACTCTTGTCTAGTATATTTTTGAAATTTAAACACGATAGGCTAAAGCAAAGCGATCGATTCCGGCTAAATCCGAAAATATCTGAACTCGATCGTAACTCCCGTGACTTTTCAGCATATCAGCTACCTGCTCAGCTTGTCCCGCCATCATCTCCACCAACCAAACTCCCCCAGATTCTAAATAATCGGGAGCAGTTTCTACCAAATGCCGGATGCAATCTAAGCCGTCAAAACCGCCATCCAAGGCCAAATGAGGTTCGTGCTTCAAAACTTCGGGTTGCAGAGTCAGCACCGTGCTGCTGGGAATGTAAGGCGGGTTAGACACCATGCCGCTAACTTTACCTTTGAGAAATCCTAGCGGTTCCCACCACAAACCTTGATAAAAATTAACTCGCGATCCAAAGCCCAAATTTTCAGCATTCAGTCGAGCCACTGCCAAAGCTTCCGAACTGCAATCTACCGCATGAACCGTAGCATTTGCCAGCGCAGAAGCCAAGCCGATCGCGATCGCCCCGCTACCCGTTCCCAAATCCACCCAATCCGATTTTGGATTAACTGAATAGCTTTTAACAGCATCCACAGCCAAATCGATCAGCAATTCCGTTTCAGGACGAGGAATTAGCACCGCCGGCGTTACTTTCAGCGAAAAATCCCGCCAATGTGCCACTCCTGTTAAATACTGAACAGGCACCCGTTCCTGCAACCGCCGCTGCCAAAGTCGATCGAGTTCTGATAAAGGCAACTTTAATTCAATTTTTGGCAAATCTTTAAACCATCCCAAGCGCAGAGCCAACTTATCCAAACCTGCCAGCTCTTGCAGCAGCCAGTCGAGTTCTGCATGGGGAATGTCCGAGGATCTCGCGTCTATCTTAGCTTGATTCACCCACTGCCAAAGCTCTAAACCAGAAACAAACATAAGACTTTTTGGGAATTGCGAATTAGTCATTAGTCCTGCCGTCATTAGTCATTAGTCATTAGTCCTGCCGTCAGCAGTCAGCAGCCAGCTCGCCCCCGAGCGCAGCCGAAGGGTAGTCCTGCCGTCAGTAGGAATTGGCAATTGGGAATTGATAATTGGGAATTGATAATTGGTAAATAGTAGGTTGAGTCGAGAAATCTAAAAATCCAACCTACTAACTCAGTCCCGAAGGCAAAACCTAATGATGTAGGGTTCCATCCACACCGCACCTTACCGCTGTAAATAGCGCATGAAACCAATTTTTGGGTAAATCCTGTCTGTAATTAATCACCAATGACCAATGACTACCGACCAATGACCGACCAATGACCAATCACCAATCACCAATCACCAATGACTATTAGCGAGTCGGTCGAGCTGGAGCAGGAGCAGGAGCTGGAGCAGGAGCTGGAGCCGATCGAGCTGGAGCTGGAGCCGGAGCCGATCGAGCTGGAGCTGGAGATGCAGCCGGTCGAGCTGGAGCCACCTGTGGATTTTGGCCAGCACCAGCCGGTTGGAGCGATCGTACAAAGTCCACCGACTCCCGGGACGGAACCAAAATCATTTGGCTCAAAGACGGGTCGTTCTCAGTCCGAAAAGCTTCCAAAATCCTCTCTAAGTTCACGACTTCAATTTTAATGGTGGCAGTCACGTTCGGCTGCTGCTGTTTAAAACGCTCCACCATTTCCTGCAAATCTTCCTTGTTAAAAAACAGGGGAAGCTCCTCTTGCTGGCCGCGCTGAATTGTCAAATAACCATTTTCCGCGCCACCTCTGGCCAAAAACAGAGGTACACCGTTTAACTCGCTAACTTGTTGCCCAGTCTGCTGAAGTAAAGTTTTAGCCGACTGTACCTGCTGGGGAGCTGGAATAAAAGCAAACAGCAGTTGATCCGGCTTGCCTTTATTTGCTTGAGCGATCTGATAAATTTCCTCCAGCGAAACTAGCATCACCCGGGCCGACGCCCCCAACTGAGGATTTTTGGTTTTGAGCTGATCGAGAAAAGCTTGAGCATCTTTCTGGCTGATGAAAATTCTAGCCACAGAAGCATTGCCTGTTTGACCCTGACCCTGCTTGGGAACAGAATCGATCAAGAAGGCACCCTGAGCGTTGGTAATCGTAAATACCGGCACCGATCGCAATTTTTCCAAAACTTGCGGTTCGGGGAGTGCCAGTGCGGACATCTTGCCGATTGGTGAGGGGCCCAACAAAGTGCACCCCACAATTCCTAATATTGCGCCGAGACGAACTAATGATTTCATGTTTTTTCCACCAGGAGCGATCCTGAAACACATTAGCGCAAAGACGGGCGCCTTGACACGATCGCAAAAAACTGCCTCCATCGGTTTTCATTTTGAACAAATGTCAACGTCTGCGGCAGTTTCTGCTGGAATCTATGATTTAACATTGTGCGATCGGGATGACAGGATTTGAACCTGCGACATCCTGCTCCCAAAGCAGGCGCGCTACCAAACTGCGCTACATCCCGGTGATATTTAGCTTTCCTTTAACTATTAACACACAAAACCCTCGGCTTGTCAAGCTTTTTTTTATTTTAGCTTTTGGTGCTTTGTTGCACCTGCTTTGAGGTTGTGAGGTTTGACCCTACTTCCAGCTCGATCGCGGGCGTGCTGCGGGGATACATCCGGGCGTAACTGACCGCAGCGCAGAGGCTTCTGAGGTGTTGGTCGCGTCAACACTGCATTTTTTGCGGTATAAAAAAACGCCCGCTTAACTTTAGTTAATTAAAGCCTGTTGAAGTTTATGAACTACGCTCTTGAATAGTCGGCTATCTCAAGATAAGTAGGCACGATCTGAAACTCCAGGTTATGTAGTTAAGTTTGGCACTTAAACCTCAAACACAATACTTAGAAGAACCGATTTTTCTCGATAAGATTTAAGTAGGTTTACTCAACTATTTGTCCTTTTAGTTAGTTAGGCTCCACAAATCAATGCTGACGGACACCTCGCGGGCTAATCAGGATACCAAAACATACCTTTAATGCCCTCTGGATCGGACATAAAGCCCAAATTTCGGTAAAAATCCACCACCTGAGGGTCAGCAAATAAGGTAATGTTGCTGATGTCTTCACTGCGGAGTTTTTTAATGATGTATTTCATCAGCGCCTTGCCCATGCCCTTACCCTGGTAGTCAGGATGAACTACCACATCCCAAAGGGTGGCATTAAAAGCATGGTCTGAAGTCGCTCTGGCGAAACCCACCAGCCGTCGCTGGTTGCCCCGCATCTCCCACATAGAGACGACTAGGAAGCTGTGCTCAATAGCTTTTTTGACTTTACGCAGGGGACGGCGGGACCAACCCACTGCATTACAGAGTTCTTCGAGTTCGTAGAGGTCAATGTCCCGATCGCAACTGAAAAAGATGCGAGCGTTGCTGGCTCCGGCGGGTTTGCGAAACGTTGGGGAAAGCGGATCGCCTAACCCAAGAGCAACATCTTCCTCAAATTGAGCTGTTTGGGGTACAGAGGCAGACTCAGAACTACTAAATAAGTTTTTCCAGAAACCCATGCAGGCGCGGTTAAGGTAGTAAAAGTTGGACTAAGTAAAAGAGAACCCGATCGATAAACCCACTCCGAGTGGGGTGGGATGAATTGCGGGTAGCCTCTTGAGGAACAGTTTACGGTACACTCATCTTACGCCGAAAATAGGGATTTGTCGTCCAACATTGAGCGTCTGCTTTTTGATTGTCGTCAATTTTGGTAAAAATGTTGTGCTAGCTTGTGTCCGGACAACGCGCTATTAAGGTAAAATTTGTTGCCAGGCAACAGAGAGAGGCATTTTTAAAATTGCTTCTTTTGAGTCCCGCCGATCGCGCCGGAACTTATACTCTTGGTGGGAAGTAGAGATAGAATGGCGCAACGGTGACATTCTAGTCATAGGTTCCCAGACAGATTTGACTTCTGCTTTTAGCGAGGAGACGGGCACAATTCGAGTCTAATCGTCAAATCGAAAATCCCATTGCCATAAGGCATGGGAGAGTAAATACTTAGTATGTCTCCCGCACCTTCCCCTCAATTATGGCTTCGGGTTTAAAACCATCTACACTAGAACTTCTCAAACGCTTTAACCGAGCGTTTCCCCAGTTTTACGAGCAATTTGTCAGCAGTGAAATCCAACTGCAAAACCTCAAATTAGCTTATCAGCTTTACAAAACTCGGCAAGCAGTCATCGAAATCAGAGCCGAAGGTAACAAAAGTGCCCTGCATTTTGCTTACCGGAACCAGTCTTTTCTACTGAGCGATATTTTTGGTGTCCTCGCTGCTTACGGACTGACGATTCACAGTCTCAGTCTCTACGGTCAAATTTACCCGCCGATGCTGGTATTTATCAAATTGGTGGTATCTCGCGGCGGCAAGGTACTGGCAGATAAAACAGCAGAAAACGTCTGTAGGGCGGTTCGAGAAGCCTTGGCGGGGCATTTTGAGGTTGAAGAGATGTTGGCCGTAGAATTTAATTTAGACGCGGGTCTGGAGGATGTGGCTACTGAATTCTATGTCGATCCGGTTTTCCACTTGCCGGCTTTGCTGATCGAAGCAGACAATCAGCCTGGACTTTTTTACAAAGTTATGTATGCCATCTGGCAAGAGGATTTGTTGGTGGTAAATGCTAATTTGTTGGTTTGGCGGGGGCGAACTCGCCTGATTCTCTACTTGTTGGGGCCTAATGAAAGTTTAATTCCTGAGTATCTGGGGCAGAAAATTGCTGAGGGGGTGCGACAAAGATTGCTGGGCGAGCGGTTTTAGGGATATGACTTCTGTTGGTGCAACGTCGGTTTTTGCTCGATATTTGGCATTAGTCCTCACACAACTTAGGCATTTCTACCAAAAAAATTGGGTTTTTTAGCAAATCTGTCGGCGACAACGGGTCTTTTCCTCAAACAAGGCGGTTGCTGGCTGCCCGTGCAGGAGGGCCTGTTGAAAGTTAAACCAAGCCGATCGCTCTCCTCGAACTGGCGCTCCCTGTGTGTTGATTTCGGGATAGGATTAAATTATGGCAACCATAGACATCCTAGGGGTTCGGCACGCTTGCGATTTGACGGCTCCCACTGCAAATTCCCCGGTTCTGGTATTTGTCCACGGCTGGCTGTTAAGCCGTCGCTACTGGCAACCTGTGACCGATCGCTTGGCACCTAACTATCAGTGCCTGACCTACGATTTGCGCGGGTTTGGCGATTCTCAATCCGACGGCGACGAGAGTCGCGAGCCAGGAGAATCGCTAAATTCTTGCTACACTCCCGCAGCCTACGCTCGCGATTTGGAAATTTTACTCGAAAAACTGGATATTTCTAGTGCTTGGCTGGTGGGACACTCTCTCGGCGGTACGATCGCTCTTTGGGGAGCTAGCCAATTGTGCGATCGTATTAAAGGTGTCGTCTGCATAAATGCAGGCGGCGGCATCTATCTAAAGGAAGAATTCGAGCGATTTCGAGCGGTGGGCACACAGCTAGTAAAAATGCGTCCCCGTTGGCTGCCTCATTTGCCGCTAGCAGATTTCGTGTTTGCCCGGGATTCGGTGGCAAGCTCGATCGGGCGAACGTGGGGACGGCAACGCTTGAGAGATTTCGTGGCAGCAGATCCAGAGGCAGCTTCGGGCGCTTTGTTGGACTCCACCACAGAAGCCGAGATTCACCTGTTGCCACAAATAGTATCCCGACTCAAGCAGCCCGTTTATTTTATTGCCGGCACTAAAGACAAAATTATGGAACCAAAATACGTGCTGCATTTGGCTAGCTTTCACTGGATGTTCCAAGGTTGTGGCGAAAATGTGCTTCAGCTTGATTGCGGCCATTTGGCAATGGTGGAACAGCCAGATGCAGTAGCTAGTTACCTACAAAATATTCTGAAAGAACACATTTAAAGGGCATGGGGCATGGGGCATGGGTCATGGGGCGTGGGTCATGGGGCGTGGGTCATGGGGCGTGGGGCATGGGGCGTGGGCCGGATCTGCGCGAAGCGAAGCCCAGAGATGGGCCGGATCTGCGCGAAGCGAAGCCCAGGGATGGGAGGCAGAGCCGGGAAGGTTATTGGTAGCCAATAACCAATACCAATAACCAATACCAATAACCAATAACCAATAACCAATAACCAATAACCAATAACCAATAACCAA
>NZ_JAUBOJ010000418.1:0-6120 GCF_036700185.1 Microcoleus sp. BM001215392
GAACCAAACCGCATTGCAAGGCGATCGCTCTTGCCATTGCTCAGTTCAATGCCTTCAGCTTTTAGATACGTTTCTGCCAGCCGTAAAGGCAGGGAAAATACATATTCTCGATCGTCTTCAGGTCGATTCGCTCCAAGTATCGCACGCCTGACTTTGCCGTCACTATCGGAAAGAACATCGGCAAAACCGATTTGTTCTGGGGGTAAGTCGGGGGGTGGTTTAATTGATATGGGTAAGACTTTTTCAAGCGCAATCAAATTTTTGATATCTTTAAAAGCTGCAACCAGTTCCGCATGACCGGGTTCAACGGGTATATCCCTAACAATATCGAGACCGATCGCTCTGGGCTGGTATTTCTGCAAAATCCTCAGCAATTTGGCAATTTCGCGATCGGGTATGGGGTAATTTCCGATACGTCGGATATCTTCCTCATTAATTCCAACAATCACAACTCGTTCGTCGATAGGTTCCGCAGGACGCAGGCACAGAAAAGAGTCGAGAGTTACCCATTCGATCGATTGCAGCGCTCCAGTCAGGCGAACGAGTATCACCAGCCCTATAACAGCAATTCCCGGTAATTCCCCTACAAACCAGACAGTAAATTGCTTGCTAATTTTCCTCCACATACCGGCCAGCAACAGTTTCTTCCTTAACTTTATTTATCAATCAATAAACCCCTCTTCTCTGGCTCGTTTCTCCGTTTGAATGCGGAGACTTTTGCCATCTTCCGGGTAAACGCCTAAAACATCTTGAACTTTTGTCCAGTAGTGGCGTATCGTTCTGAGTGCTACTCGCATTCGTTCGGCAATAACTTTATCTTCCAATCCTTCTTCAAAGGCGAGATTGAGTACCTCGATCCACTCTGGCTTGACTTCCCCTGGCGGCATTTTCAAGTCTTTGGTATGAGTAACTCCTTTGAGTGCTAAGTCAATTCGGCTCAACATTTCCTGACTGGAAAGTCCTTTGTCGGCTACAGTGAATCCTCCTTCATGAGTGTCGATGTCTGGTTTAATTCGCACCAGTGCCTTGACATAACTGCTTTGCACGACCAGATTCAGGGTGGGATAGTTTTTCATTAAATTTCCCAGGCTTTTGATGCCTCGATTGATTTCGGCAGTGTCCCCGCAAGTTTCTGGCAGGGAAAGATCCATAATAACTAGGTCTGGACTAAATGCTTCGACCTGCTGGAGTGCATTCTGGGTTGTTTTGGCGGTGAGGATTTCGGCTTGTCGGTAGTGCCGTTTCAGCAAGTCTAGCGTTCCGCTCAGGATTAGTTCGTGGTCATCCACCACAAGTATTTTGAGCGTCCTTTGTTCTGGTAAATCTTGGCTCATCGTTGAAACCTCGAAGTTGACAGCGTTACTGTACATCATGGCATCGGGTCATTATGGGGGAAAGGCTCGAAAAATCAATGTTTTTGCTTTAAGTGAAATCTTGAGTTTAACTTTTTGTCATGGAATAAGAATACAAATCGTCGAGCTAAACGATAAAATTGGTTTACTTTATAAGATATAAAAATCCGCTAGATAATACATTGCACGCTTGTGCCAACTCGATCGCACAAGTGTGCAATTGAGTTAGCACAAGTTAAGTCATTAACTTGGTACAGAAAGTTAAGGCGTTTCCCCCGTTCAACCTTCTACCGTTTGATAAACTCCCCGTCAAGCCAAGGACGGGGATTCTTGACGCTTCATTGAAACGTACTAACTTCCTTAAAATTCCCAAAATTTCCTAATTTTCGGTAAAATCCTTTCTTAACAGACTGGAAACCGCGAAGTTAACTCAGGTATCTTGCCATGAATCAGCCCAAGCCAAGACGCCAGCGCGGCGTACTCCTTACACCAACAGGATCGAAGAAACTCCAAGAGGCTCTTGGCGAGGCCCAAACTTGGGAGAATTCAGGAACCCGCTTCTCGCTTGAAGCACTGAGCGATCGCACTGGCGTAGAACCGACTACTATCCGAAAGGTATTGGAGCGCGAAAAAGGAGTTGACAAACAGACACTTAAGCGCTTCTTTCAAGGTTTTGACCTAGAGCTAGATGAGTGCGACTTTTTCAGACCTCAAGAAGAGTACGAACAGGTCGAAAGCTCGATCGTCAACCATAAGTGTCATGATTGGGGAGAAGCGATTGATGTCTCCACTTTTTATGGCAGGACAGAAGAACTAGCAACGCTAGAGCAATGGATTATTCAAGACTACTGCCGAGTTGTGGCTATCCTGGGTACGGGCGGAATTGGCAAAACCACTTTAGCCGTGAAACTAGCCCAACAGATTAGCGATTCTTTTGAATTTGTGTTTTGGCGAAGTCTGTTGCAGGCTCCACCGCTAGATGAACTGCTGGCGAAGCTGATTGGGTTTCTGTCAAAAGGGCCCGAACTCGTCCCAGCAACCACTGAGGAAAAGATTGCGCGACTGATTGATTATTTGCGATCGCACCGCTGCCTCATCGTACTGGATAATCTGGAAACCATCCTAGAAAGCGGCGAGGGGACATTCCACAGCAGAACTGGATACTACCGAACCGAATATGAAGATTACAGCAAACTCTTCAAAAGAATAGGAGAAACGTTTCATCAAAGCTGTTTGCTCTTGACTTCGCGAGAAAAACCAAGCGAAGTCGCCTCTCTGGAGGGAGTCACGCTACCCGTGCGATCGTGGCATCTCAAGGGTTTGCAACCCGTCGAAGGAAAAGAACTCTTGAAAGCGAAAAGTTTCTTGAATGGCTCCCAAGAGGAATGGCTTGACTTGGTTCAACGGTATTCTGGCAATCCCCTCGCTTTGAAGATTGTGGCAACAGCGATTCAAGAATTATTTGAGGGAAATATTTCCGATTTTTTAGCCCAAGAAATCGTTGTTTTTGGGGATATTAAAGACCTTTTGGCAACTCAGTTTAATCGCTTGTCATTAGTAGAAAAAGAAGTGATGTACTGGTTGGCAATTAATCGCGAACCCGTTTCATTGTCAGAACTGCGAGCAGATCTCATCACACCCTTGTCACCGCCCAAATTACTTGAGGCGCTAAATTCTCTCTTGAGGCGGTTTCTCATCGAGAAAAGTGCGGCTTGCTTTACCCTCCAACCTGTAGTGATGGAGTATCTGACGCAACAACTCATTGAGCAGGTTTGTGCAGAAATTGTAGGGTTTAAGGTTGCGATCGCAGCGGGTCGCGACCCAAGCGGGAAGGTTGAAGGTGACGATCCTGCGGTCGCTAACACAAAGCTTTCGCTATCAAATCAATCGGCTAAAGAGCCACCTGAAATTCCTTTACTACCTGCTAAAGAGCAACTTTTTAAGAGCCATGCTTTAATCAAAGCTACTGCCAAAGATTACATCAGAGATACTCAAATTCGCCTCATTCTTAAGCCATTACTCGCTCAATTGCTCTCTCTCCTTGGAGGTAAAAGTTGTGTTGAACATCAGCTAATTCAAATTCTTGGCAAGTTGCGTTGGCATTCGCAAAGTGCATCAGAAGCTGGTAGCATCGACCTTGACGTAGAGTCCCAAGGTGAGATACAGGAGGTCGCGTCTTCGGAGGAATTACCCTCTCCTCTAGACCTAAGAGATGAAAAGTCGCTGATGGAAATAGGATATGCAACTGGCAATGTAATTAATCTGCTTCGCCAACTGAATACCGATCTAAGCGGCTATGATTTTTCTGGTCTCACGGTTTGGCAAGCCGATCTGCAAGGAGTGAATTTATATCAAGTTAATTTCGCTCACTCCAACCTAGCTAAATCTGTTTTTACTGAAACCTTGAGTGGTGTCTTGTCAGTTGCCTTGACACCGGATGGAAAACTTTTAGCGATTGGTGATGGAAGTGGCAAGATTTACCTGTGGCAAGTAGCGACGGGTCAACGAATTCTTACCTATGAAGGTCATACGGGTTGGGTTATGTCCGTTGCTTTTAGCCCTGATGGTCAGACTCTAGCCAGTGCCAGTATGGATCGAACCGTGAAGCTGTGGAACCTCAGCAGCGGTCAATGTCAAAAAACTCTACGGGGGCACAGTAGCGGAGTAATGTCAGTCGCTTTCAGTCCGATCGCCCCAACCCCCCTTCATAAAGGGGGCGCAGGCGGGATCTTGGCTAGTGGCAGTTATGACCAAACTGTAAGACTGTGGGACATCAGCAGCGGTCAATGCCAAAAAACTTTGCAGGGACACAGTGGTGGTGTATTGTCAGTTGCCTTCTCTTCGAGTTCTCCTTCGGAGTACGATCCGATCCCCCCAACCCCCCTTAATAAGGGGGGCGCAGAAGGAATCTTAGCTAGTGGCAGTGCAGATGGAACGATAAAATTATGGCAGATTAGCAATGGTCAATGTTACAAAACCATACAAGGACACGATGGGGAGGTTTTTTCAGTTACTTTCAGTCCTGACGGTCAAACCCTTGCTAGTGGTGGTGAAGACTCTTTAATAAAATTGTGGTCGATCCGTAGCAGTCAACATCTCAAAACTTTGCAGGGACACGAATTAGGTGTTAAATCGGTTGCCTTTAGTCCTGATGGTGACATCCTAGTTAGTAGCAGTTGCGATCGCACGATCGAGCTGTGGTCGGTTAGCGGCGGAAACTGCCAAAAAACGCTCAAAGGACATGGGGAAACTGTGTCTTGTGTCGCGATCGGTCCTCCTGTAGAGGTGTACGGCTACATACCTCTGCTAGTCAGTGGCAGTATCGATCGAACGGTTAAGTTGTGGGACATCAGCAACGGCGAGTGTTGCAAAACCTTGCAAGGATATAGTGGTGGGGTGTTTGCTGTGGCTTTCAGTGGTGACGGTCAAACTCTAGCGAGTGGGGGTAGCGATCGGGCAGTCAGGCTGTGGGACATTAATAGCGGTGAGTGCAGCCAAATGCCAGGACATACTAATGCAATTTTATCGCTGGATTTTAGTTGCGATAATCGCCTGCTTGCCAGTGGCAGTTTAGATGGAACTGTGAGGCTGTGGGATCTTGCCACAGGGCGCTGCTTTAAGATGTTACAGGAACATACTAACCACATTCTTGCTGTTGCCTTCAGTCCCGACGGTCAAACTCTAGCGAGTAGTTGTTTTGACCAAAAAATCAGGCTGTGGGACGTTCGCACGGGTCAATGCCTCAAAACTTGGCAGGAGGATGCCTACTCAATTTACGCGATCGCTTTTAGCTTAGATGGTCAAACTCTAGCAGTTACTCTAGACGGAACGGTGAAGTTATGGGATGTTACTACAGGTCAATGCCGCCAAACTTTGCAGGCAGATGCTAATTTAGTGTTCTGCGTGGCTTTTAGCCCAGACGGTCAAATTCTAGCCAGTGGCGGTGATGACGGAACGATCGGGCTGTGGGATGTCGCTACGGGTGAGTGCCTCAAGGTGTTGGAAGGACATACTGACAGAGTTCTCTGTGTCGCATTCAGTCGCGATCGTTGCACCCTAGCTAGTGGTGGTGATGACGGAACAGTCAGGCTATGGGATGTCAGCATCGGTCAGTGCCGTCACATTGGCTCGTGCCATAGTAGAGGAGTATTCTCAGTCGCCTTTAGCCCACAAGGTATGACGCTAGCTAGTGGTAGTAAGGATGAGACAATTAAGCTGTGGGATGTCAGTAAGGGTGAGTGCCTAAAAACGCTCAGAAGCTTGAGACCCTATGAAGGGATGAACATTACGGGTGTTACTGGTTTAACCTCATCGCAAAAAGCAACGCTTCTTGCTCTAGGGGCTGTTGAGTGTGAATAGAGCTATTGGCTGTTCCGTACTTGTGTTTGACTAATATTTTTTCCACAAATATTTTAAAAACATTGCTATTAGTTGGGCCTTCTACGGCCGCCCTGTCAAGGCGATCGCATAATGTATTTGGTAGTAATATCAATTCCGGTTGCACCGTCAGGATATACTGAAAGAGCATCAAGAATGCAATGAGGACAATTTATGCCTAAACGCTTAAAGTTGGAACCCCATCAAACCCCCTCGGAGTTGTCTAAACTTTATCGTCAAGCGTCAGACCCAATTGAACGGACGCGCTACCAAATAACTTGGCTTTTAGCAACTGGACGACTTACCGAAGATGTCGCTTCGGTCACAGGTTACTGCCGGGGTGCATCTGGTTTTGGAAGCCTGAAGAAGCATGACCGCATATAAGTTATTA
>NZ_JAUBOJ010000419.1:0-6062 GCF_036700185.1 Microcoleus sp. BM001215392
CCCCCCAACCCCCCCTTGAACCAGGGGGGGAGTAAGAGTTGATTTCCCAAGCTTTGCGGGGGGAGCAAGAGTTGATTTCCCAAGCTTTGCGGGCGATTCGAGTGTTTCTTGTCCCCCCCTGGTTCAAGGGGGGCTAGGGGGGTTCTACGCAGTTGATATATAATGAAAGGCTGCATCAAAAACAAGTAGTCTGGAGGGCAATATGTCACGGAAATGTCAGCTAACGGGCAAGAAGGCGAATAACGGTTTTGCGGTTTCTCACTCGCACCACCGCACTCACAAGTTGCAAGAAGCAAATTTGCAGTGGAAGCGGATTTGGTGGCCGCAGCAAAAGCGCTGGGTAAAGTTACACCTTTCTACGAAAGCGATTAAAACCTTGGAACACAAGGGTTTGGAAATTATGGCTAAGGAAGCTGGTATTAACCTTTTCAAGCTTTAAATAACCTTGTTAGTTGAGCAAAGGGCGATCGTATACATTAAAAGTGCGATCGCCCTTACTTTTATATACTGAAAAAGTTGAGGCAGAAACCGGGTTTTTTTAGATAAACACTGCATCATAACCTTAAATTTAGATAAAAAACCCGGTTTCTTGGGCATTGATGCGTCCAGGAAATTTTAACTTTTAGAGAAAAACCTGGATTAGAGGAATTTTCGGCATTTCAGTAAATAAGTAGTCATCTTCCCCTTACCTTTAACTTCGATGGCACCGCGATTTTCAAAAAAATACTTTTCTCGCAATTGCTGATAAGTTGCCGCTGTCACCTGAATGCACCCAGGCGAACCGTGAGATTCCATGCGGGAAGCGGTGTTAACGGTGTCTCCCCACAAATCGTAAATAAATTTTTTAATACCGATGACTCCAGCGACAACCGGGCCGGTATTGATCCCGATTCTGATACTAAAATCTTGATTGTGGGTATTGCTGAATTCAATAATTGCCTGCTGCATATCCAGGGCCATTTCTGCGATCGCCTCTGCGTGATCTGGGCGAGTAATTGGTAGCCCTCCCACTACCATGTAAGCATCGCCAATCGTCTTAATTTTTTCCAAACCGTGCCTTTCTGCTAAGTTGTCAAAAGTCGAAAAAATATCATTCAGCAACGCAACTAATTCTGTTGGAGAAACTCGCGCACTCAATTGAGTAAAACCTACGATGTCCGCAAATAATACAGTAACATCAGCAAAAGTATCTGCGATCGTGCTATCTCCCCGCTTCAACCGATTTGCTATTTCTGCCGGCAAAATATTCAACAACAACCGTTCTGACTGTGCTTGTTGAACTCGCAGTGCATTTAAAGTTTCATTGAGAGCATTAGTTCGTTCTTCAACTCTAGATTCTAGCTCTTCATTCAGCTTGCCAAGCGCAATTTCAGCCCGCCTGCGGTCTGTGATATCCGTACCGATTGCCAGCAGCCCCGCGAACTTTCCGGCCGCATCAAACAGCGGTTTATTTGCCCAGGATACGCAAACGCGAGATCCACTGCGCCGCATACTTTCATTTTCATTTGTTGTATACTGTTCCGGGTTATTTAAAATATTGCTCAATAACACGGCCTGGTCGTTTCCCCCTGTATCTGTCTGGGGTATAATTGTGCCAACTGCGTGTTTTCCCAGTATTTCTTCTTCTCTGTAACCAAAAAAATTCTGTGCAAACTCGTTAAAAAAAGTAATATTACCTTCCGTATCTAGTTTTAAAATAATGCTGTTAGCATTTTCGACCAATTCCCGATACTTAACTTCGCTTTGCCGCAGCAAATCCTCTGCTGATGCGCGTTCTGCCACTGTGGCAGCTAACAGCAGCGAAGTAATTACAATTACGCTCATGAAAGCCTGCAAAAATAAGATGGCTTGATTAATATTTATGGCTTTGGCAATAAACGGGCCACCTCCCTGAGAACCTCCCCAAATGGCAATACTGGATACAATAAAATATGCTAAAACAGCCCCGCGCTGGCCGAATTGAATGGTTGCCCAAATCACCAACGGAAATGGCAAGTATTCTAGGGGATAGCCGGATAGATTGCTATCAGTTTTTGATGTGTATACTAGCCAACTGACTATTATTAATAGTAGCAAACATATGGCGCGCAAAATTAGATTTACAAATGTTTTAATTTTATTTTTTTGTTGATTGCGTGTCGCTATTTTATGGTAAAATATTAGCAGCATCGGAGTAAAAATCAAAACTCCTAAGGTGTCTCCCAGATACCAATTCCACCGAATTTCCCAATATTCGCTCCAGTCAATAAGACCAGTCAAACACAGCCGCAGCGTGCCGAGAGTGCAGTTGATTTGAGTGGCAACTACAGCACCGCAAAAAATTAAATTGACTACATCAATTAGTCGAGCCAGTGAGGGGCGAAACTTGAACTGTTGCAGCAAAGTAAATGCGCATAAAGCTTGCAAACAACCGCAAAAAGCACTAATTGTTGCATTTATTAAGGATATTTTGAGGTTGAGAGTCTCGTAAAAAAATACGCCTAAAGCTATTCCCGGCCAAAGGCGCCGACCAAATAATAAAACTGCGGCTTGGGCAATTCCTGCGGGCGGCCAGACGCAGGTAGCTAATTTATTCACGCCGGGGATTGAAGATGCTATTTTAGCTCCTAAAGCGTAAGCAAAGGCAATGACAGCTATTTTTCCTAAATATTGCCAATTTATAGATTGAATAAATCGCAGAAATTGATTTTTGTTTTGGTTCATATTGACTTTTATATTTTTAACTAACTATACCAACCGCCAAAACCATTAGGACATTTTTAATTATTTAAATAGAATTGTTGGCTTTGTTTGTACGGGCTAAGCACAGGTGCGTTGCTACTCAAAAAATTGATTTAAGTTGAGGTATTTTTACTGGCGACACACCCTACAACGACTATTTATTGCTTCTTTCTTTTTGCCTCTTTCATCTTCCTTATTTTACAACTTAATTTTTGTGAGAAAATAAGTGTTCATCTTGCCTTTGCCTTTGACTTCAATGGTGCCGCGACTTTCTAATAAATACTTGTCCTGCAATCGCTCGTAAGTTGCAGATGTGACTTGAATTTGACCGGGTAAGCCGTGAGATTCCATGCGGGAAGCGGTGTTAACTGTGTCTCCCCACAAATCGTAGATAAATTTTTTGATGCCGATGACTCCGGCGACAACCGGGCCGCTGTTGATGCCGATTCTGATGCTGAAATCTTGATTGTTGGTATTGCTGAAGTCAATAATTGCCTGCTGCATATCCAGGGCCATTTGGGCGATCGCCTCTGCGTGATCGCTGCGGGGCATGGGAAGCCCTCCCACTACCATGTAAGCGTCGCCAATCGTCTTAATTTTTTCCAATCCGTGCTTTTGGGCTAGGCGATCGAATGTCGAAAAAATGTCGTTAAGCAAGGAAACTAATTCCTGCGGAGAAATTTGGGAACTAATTTGCGTAAAACCGACTATATCTGCAAACAATACTGTAACTTCTGCAAAAGTATCGGCGATGATACTTTGGTCTTGTTTGAGTCTTTCGGCGATCGGTTGCGGTAAAACGTTCAGCAGCAGACGGTCAGATTTTTCTTGTTCTAAGCGCAAAGCTGCCTCAGCTTCTTTGCGAGTTGTGATATCTTGAACAGTACCTTCGTAAGAAAGCAAATTGCCATGTCTATCAGAGACAGTATAAGCATTTTCGGCAATCCAAATTATACTGCCATCTTGACGGTAAACCTGAGATTCAAAATCCGATACTTTGCCGTTTTTTTGCATTAAGTTGATGATTTCGGCGCGGCGTTCTGGGTCTACATATAGCTGGCGGTTGATATCAGTTAAATTTGCCAGCATTTCCTCACAGGAACTGTAACCATAAATGCGAATTAAAGCAGGGTTGACGCTGAGATATTCTCCATCTGGAGTAGTTTGAAAGATGCCGACGATCGCCTTTTCAAAAATGCTGCGGTATTTTGCTTCAGCTTGTCGCAGGGCTGCTTCAGCGCGCTGGCGTTCTCGCGCTTCCACTGCGAAAGTTACAGAGTCTGTTAGAGAAACAGCGAAACTTTGTTCTTCAATAGTCCAATAACGGGGCATTCCTACGTGTTCCAAACAGAGAACTCCTGCTGTTTCTGGGCCTATTTGAATCGGCGTATTTAGGATGGAAGTGATGCCCAGCGGAATTAAGTGGGACTCCACCAATTCTCTAGTTCTAAAATCTTTTTGGGCGTCAAAGGCAGCTATTGCCGGTTCTTCTCGCAATGCTTGAAAATAGACAGGATAGTCTGCGGCTGCTAATTCTAAACCGTCTGAGTGCTGGTTGAGGGCGCGATCGAACAAATCCAGGCACTCCATCTTGGATTTAGGGCGATCGTACAACCAGATACTCGATCGCGCAACTTCCAGAGTACGGCTAGCAGTTTCAGTAATTTCTTGAAGCGCTTTGGTTAAGTCGCCTTGATTCAGCGCTTTATTTTTGGCTAAATCAATTAATGCCGATTTCTGTTTCTGTAGCTGAAGTTCGCTTTGTTTCAGGGCATTTGTGCGTTCTTTAACTCGGAGTTCTAACTCTTCATTCAGATGAAGCAGCTCTATTTCAGCTTTTCGGCGATCGGTGATATCCGTGCCGATGCAGAGGATGCCCAAAAGTTCTCCTGCTGCATCAACCAGTGGCTTATTTGCCCAAGACACCCAAACGCGAGCTCCGTTGCGCCGGATATTTTCATTTTCATAGCTGGTAAAGCGATCGGGATTTTGTAAAATCTGATTGTAAACCAACTCTAAGTTATTTCCTTCGATGTCGCTCATGGGAATGATTGTTCCCACAGCACTTTTCCCCAGGATTTCTTCCTGATTGTAGCCAAAGAATATTTCTGCAAACTCATTAAAAAAAGTAATCGTGCCGTCGGGAGTTAGTTTGACAATAATACTGTTAGCATTTTCCACCAATTCTCGATATTTAATTTCGCTTACTCGCAGAGAATTTTCTGCCTCCGCGCGTTCGGCTACCGTCGCGGCTAATAACAACGAAGTAATTGTCACTACCGCCATAAAGGCTTGTAAAAATAAGATAGCCTGATTAATATTTTCGGATTTCGCTATAAACGGCCCGCCTCCGTGAGAACTGCCAAAAATTGCGATGCTCGATACAATGAACGAAGCCAGGACAGCGGCCCGCTGACCGAATTGGAGCGCTGCCCAAATTATCAAAGGAAACGGCAAATATTCCAGGGGATAGCGAGAAATAGAAGCGTCATTTTTTGACTCAAATACCAGCCAGCTCACCCCAATTAATAATATCAACCATACTCCCCGCCAAATTAAATAATTTTTAGGGAGCTCGGTTAGTCTTTTGAAGCGATTGGCGGTTGCCTTAGGACGCAAAAATATTAAAATCAAAGGAGTTAAAATTAAAACTCCCATTGCATCTCCCAGCCACCAATTCCACCGGAGCGACCAATATTCTGTCCAATCTACTTTGCCAGCTAAATATATGGAAAACGCGCCAATAGTGCAACTAATCTGAGTAGAAACTAAACCGCCAAATAAAATTAAATTAACTACATCTTTCAAACGTTCTAGAGACGGACGAAACCCCAGCCAGCGCAGTACAGTTGCCGCAAAAACAGCTTGCAAAACTGCTCCTACGTTACCTCCCACCCAAATTGCAAATATCTGTTCGCTTGGGTTAACTAAATTGAGGAAAAATATACCCAAAACAATCGCAGGCCAAACTTTTGGGCCAAACAATAAAAGTCCGGCTTGTGCAATTCCTGCGGGCGGCCACACCGAGGAAGCAAAGGGATTGACGCCTTGAATTGCAAATGCTAGCCTCGCCCCCACGGCGATCGCGATCGCCACGAGAGTTACTTGGGCCAAGTAGCGCCCTATTCGGGATTGAGGGAATCGAAGAAACTGATTTAGGTTCAGATTCATGTCGAGTTCTAAGTTTTATATAAGTTTGTGTAGGGTGCGCAGTGCGCACCTTGCTAGCCTCAATGTAGGTGCAGCGCGCACCTTATACCAATTTTTTGTGAGGCTACTCCCGAATCCGATCCCCCCTAACCCCCCTTAATAAGGGGGGGACAAGATTCCGGTCAAAGTCC
>NZ_JAUBOJ010000420.1:0-6050 GCF_036700185.1 Microcoleus sp. BM001215392
CCTTAATAAGGGGGGGACTGGAGTGTTCAAAGTCCCCCTTTTTAAGGGGGATTTAGGGGGATCTGGTCTCTGCATTCAACGATAAATAGATAAATACCAAGGTATTCAGGTTTAAGTCATCAGAAAGTAGGGTGTGTCGCCACGAATAATTCTCGATATTTGCCAAGATTCAACGAGCGACGCACCACCACCACCATCAAGGGGGTAAAAGTCCGGATTTAGTATTAGATAATCCTAGCTACAATGTTCTTAGTTAAGTTTGTTTACTCAAATATTGTCGCTGTAGTTCGTTCATTCCTTGTCCGGAGCGAGGAACGAAGCAATCCCAGCGCTGATTCCTTGTAACGAAGCAATCCCAGGACTGATACCTTGTCATTGCGAGGCACGAAGCAATCTCAGGGCTGATGCTTTGTCATTGCGAGAAAGCAATCTCAATAAAATGCGTAATTCCCGATCAAATTCAGCAATCCTGTTGATATTGAAGCGCTAAATCTTCGATGAGTTCAACCATTGCGCGAACCATAGGCATTTTAGTGAGATTTTCGATCCAATACCATTGTCCGTTGGGATTGAGTTCGATAAAATAGAGCGTGTCATCCTCGTCGCGAATGATGTCGAATGCACCAAAATTCAAACCAAACTCGTCAAGCATTTGATGGAGTTTGTTGAGGTAATCAATTGGTAGCTTGTCGGGAACGTGAACGAGTTTATCCGGTTCGGTGACGCGCCAATCTAAAGTTACATCTGCATCGTTGGTATGTTTGGCGTCAATGCGACAGACAAAATCATGTTTACCCATTAATGTAACGCGATATTCTGCTTTCTTTTGAATGCGTTTTTGAATAAAAACAGGTGCCAATCGAATGCTTTCTCGAAATGCTTCAAGTGTTTCTACATCAATGGGGCGAGTATAGCAAGCGTACTGTTTTTCATCATGTAGGAATCCAGAGTAGCGCATCGGTTTGACAATGCACTTTCCCTGTTGTGTCACAAAGTTGCAAGCAGCATCGTAGGAATTTGTGACAAGTGTTGGAGGGATAGTAATTCCCAGTTTTTGAGCAATGGGGATTTGGTTGATGCGATGGGATGGCAATCTAATCTTGTAGTAGTTATTGACCCACCTCGCTTTGGGATATAAGCCAGACAGAGAGTATATTAAAGATTCTGTTTCTTCTTGACAATACTTGATTGCCCAAGCATCATCAACTTCTGGAAACACTTGATAATCTTGTGGTTTGCGCCACCAAATCACGCCAATATCTTGAACTTCTTTCAAGGAGTCTTCAAAGGACAAAAAACTTTGACTGGGATTGCCAGAAGCTTGCCACGAGTAAGCATATTTGCTTGTTTTAATAAAACTTTCTGAATTCAATCGAATTGCTCGAATATTTGAGTTTTGCAATTCGTTGATAACGACATCTGCATGAATGTCTGTCTCGGAAGTCACGATTAAAAGGTCAGTCATACTATTTTATATTTTAGATTTTAGATTGGAAATGATGGATTATGTATGGGTTTCGAGCTTGTATGCGGTTGGATTTTTTTTGAAACTGGTATCGCAATCAAACTAATTGAAATAATGTTGACAGTGAAAGACCTGTCATGCAAAAATTCATACAGGTCTTTCAAGAACATAAAGGGCGATCGAATTATTTCTTAGTAATTCAAAATTCTAGTCGTCCTCTTGCTGGTCGTCATCACTAGGTTCAAACTGAAAAATACTGGAGCCAGCACGAGTAGACCAGGAGCCGCTCATGGAGGTGATGTTAGAAGTCTGCGTGCTGGGATCGTAGCTAGATTGCTCTTGGGAGATGCTGTACTTGGGCGAGATGCTGAGGTGCATCATCAAAGGATTTGCTTTTTTGTCGAGAGCGAGTTGGGTAGTCGTCATAAGTTAGTTTCTTTGAGCGATGATTTGATATTCACAATGCTACAGCTTGCCAATTAATTTGTATAGTCGAAAAAGGTCGGATCAAGTCGTATAATATAAAAAGTTTTGATAAAGCTTTAATCGTTTTTGTATTCAAGGCGAAAATAGTCGGATCTAGACGGTTTTAGTTCGATCGCTCGGATATTGTGAGGAGGCGCGGGTGAACGTTAAGGAAGCACTGGCTTTTGCGGATGAAGTTGTCTTTGCGAAAACTGGCAAGCATTTAGATGATATGCAAGTTGGTGTGATTGAGGGCGTTTTGAAGCGGCAAAAGTACGGCGATATTGCCCAAGCGCTGAACTGTACTGAGGGTTATGCTAAAGATGTGGGCTACGAGTTATGGCAGTTGTTCTCTGATATTTTTGGAGAAGATGTTAATAAGTTAAATTTGCGATCGGCACTGATTCGCAAGTCGATGATTAGCAACGTTACTGGCGCTATCATTACTGGCCATCATGTCGCTCACAATCATGTAATCGGATCGCTAAATGTCTGCACATCACAGGAAGAGTCGCCTGAGTTTTTGCGGGGAAAGCAGCGGGCGAAAATTGAGGCGATCGATCGCTTGCAAGCAATAGGTTTGAGCGACGAGCAAATCGCGCAATGCTTGGATATGACGCTAGAAGAGATTCGACAAGTCGATTTAACAGAATAGAAGTAGTCACTACAAACCAATTTTAGTAGTTGTAGGGTGCGTCGCCATTAACAATCTCTCGCCTTGCATATCGAAAATCTCATAGATCCGCACCGGGTGAAATAGGTATCAGGTGCGTCAGTTTGGAGATGATCGATTATTTACACAATCGTCGAAGCTGACGCACCCTACGATTCTAATTCATCTTAAATGCCCCAGGCGATAAATGAAATAACTCAGCTAATTTCTGAATTTGACTCACCGTCAGTTCCCTGTTACCATTCAAAACCTCAGCCACCAGAGACTCAGTAGAAAAAATATCAACCAAGAAGACCGGGCGGTTGAAACCGCGTCTATACAGACAAAACCCGACGGGAGCGGGTTGAAGACCCGGCCGTTTAAATTACGTTGTTTTCTTCAGTCCACGGAGGTGGACATTGTTTGTGTAGACGCGGTTTCAACCGCCGTCTTATTGGGGATTCTCGCTTTTCCATCCCCCATCAACCAAAATTCAATGGATCGACATCAATAGTTAGACTAACAGAACGCGGCGCGCGTGAAGCGAAGCTATCCCGAAGGGAATCGCGCAACCCGACCAAATCCGACAAATCCAGCGACTCATCCAAAGGTAATTTCAGCAAAATCTGCCACCGATAGCGGTTCGCCACCCGCATAATCGCCGCCGGTGCAGGCCCCAACATCTCGCAGCCAGACGCCGAAAGTCGATCGATATATTCGCGACAAACAGACGCCAATTGTACCGCAGTCACCGCAACTTCCGCCGCATCAACACTACTCAACCGCAACAAAATCAACCGCCCCGAAGGTGGATAATTCAGCGCCGCCCTTTCTGCTAATTCCGTCTCCACAAAACCCGCATATTCGTGCCGCCTCACCGCTTGAACCACTCGATGTTCGGGAGTATAAGTTTGAATAATTACCCGCCCCGGATCGTCGCCTCTACCCGCACGGCCCGCAACTTGAGTTAAAGTTTGAAAAGCTCGTTCGCTAGCGCGATAATCCGATAAATTCAGCAACCCATCAGCAGACACAACTCCCACCAATGTAACTTGAGCTAAATCTAACCCCTTCGTCAGCATTTGTGTACCAAGTAAAATATCAGCTTCCCCATTGGCAAATTGAGTTAACAATCTGCGGTGGTCGCCCTTATTTCTAGTAGTATCGCTGTCAAACCGAATCGCCCGCAATTCTGGAAACAATCTCGTTAATTCCTGTTCCACTCGCTGAGTGCCGCTACCAAAGTTTTTGAAGTAAGGAGAACTGCATTCTGGGCAATTTTGAGGGTGTCTTTCCGTGTGGTTGCAGTAGTGACAGCGCAGGATTTCTGCTGTGCCTTCGCCAATGTGGTGATAAGATAGAGAAACATCGCAATTCGGGCATTCCATCACATAGCCGCAACTCCGACAAGACACAAACGTGCTGTGTCCTCTGCGGTGAATAAATAGGATACCTTGCTGTTGTCTTGCTTGCAATTGTTCCAGGGCATTTTGCAAAGAAGTGCTGAAAATTGAGCGGTTCCCTTGCCGCAATTCTTGGCGCATATCCACTACTTCCACGGGCGGCATCGGGCGGGAATAAACGCGAGTTGGTAATGATAAATAATGGATAGTTGGCAAGGAGTAATCATCGCAGCGCGTCCCCACCAATGTCTCTAAAGCTGGCGTTGCAGAACCTAAAATTAAGGGACAATTTTCTAATTCGGCGCGCCATTTGGCGACGGTGCGGGCGTGGTAGCAGGGCGCTGGTTGGTCTTGTTTGAAGCTGCTGTCGTGTTCTTCGTCGAGGATAATTAAGCCGAGGTGAGGTAAAGGTGCAAAAATGGCCGATCGCGTGCCGATGACAATTTGCGGCGTTCCTGTGAGCATCTGGCGCCATGTATCGTAACGTTCGCCGTCGGATAGGGCGCTGTGGTACACGCAAATTTGCTCGCCGAACCGGGCGCGGAATCTGTCTGTCAGTTGCGGTGTGAGGCCGATTTCCGGGACGAGGACGAGGGCAGATTTGCCGCTGGCTAAGATTGGGGCGATCGCCTGCAAATACACTTCAGTCTTACCAGAACCGGTAACGCCGTGCAACAGCACTTGACGGAATCCCGAAAAAGAGTTAATAAATGCTAAAGCTTCAGCTTGAAAACGAGTTAAAGTTTTCGGTGCATCGGGTAATTGAGCAATTGGGCGATCGCCCCTGAGAACTTCCCTTTGATCGATCACAACGCTACCTTTCTGTTCCAATTTTTTGACAACCGAAGCACCCGCGCTGCAAATTCTCAGCAAATCATTCATCCACATTTCACCGCCGCCGCGCCGCAAAACTTCCAAGACTTCTTGTTGGCGCTTAGTTAAATCTGTCACAAAGGCGGTGGGGATTAATATCACTGCCGGTTTGAGTTGTGGTTTCGGAGGATTGGGCGGTTCTAAATAACTTTCTACCCAACCGCGTTGCAATAAATCTTTCAATCCCCGATAACTTCCCTTGACTTGGCGCTGAAGGTATTGCCAAGTGTAATCGCCCTTTTTTTGAGCTTGCAGCAATTGCAAGATTTGACTGGCGGCGGGATTCAAAAATGTTTCGGCATTGGGAGAAACAGCATCTTTAATTAACCGAATCCTGCGCACGGAACGGCTTAACAAACCGGGTGGCAGCGAAGCTCTAATTACTTGAATTAATCTTGTACAATAATAAGCAGATACTCGTTCGAGCAATTCCCAGTAAGTAGGCGGAAAAAAGCCCCTACTCACAACATCTTCGACATCTTTCACCCGCGCCGGATCTAAGTCTGCCGGCAGTTGAGAAACGAACCGAATCGCGATCGCCCCTACCTGTTGGCTGCCAAATGGTACACTCAAAATATCTCCCGGCTGCACGTTTAATTCCGCAGGTAAGCGATAGGTAAATAACTTGTTTTCCTCCCCCGGCGAGTCCCCCGCGCCCCTGAAAGGAGAGTCCACCAACACCTCGATCCACTCTGCACGCGCGATGGGGAGTTGTGGCGGTTGGCTGCTACCGTAGGATGCCCCGGCCTCTGCCGCGGAGGGGGTTGATAAACCAAAAGTGACAGTAGACATAGGGTTGCACATCAAACTAGGAGGAGCCGCGGTCATAGGGAGTTTTTATTATCCCTCAGTTTAGCTGATTAAGACTAAAATCCCTGAAAAATCTCGCTTCTAACTTAGTCTAGATCCCCCTAAATCCTCCTTAAGAAGGGGGACTTTGAGAATACTCCTGTCCCCCTCCTTTTTAAGGGGTTAGAGGGGATATAGATCCTAATCGTCAGACAGCAGACTGATACTACATTCGCAGCTCAACTTGACACCAATCGACACTGCCGTTTCATTAGCCGATATCTGTAAATTAGTCAACTAAAAATATAGCCTTTCTCAAAAAAGTGAGGTATGCCCGCTAGTCTTATGCGGGTGCATCTGGTTTTTGAAGCCTGAAGAAGCATGACCGCATATAAGTTATTAG
>NZ_JAUBOJ010000421.1:0-6026 GCF_036700185.1 Microcoleus sp. BM001215392
AGTTGCATAACGAGAATCAAACCATTGATGCCGTAGGGGTATCGGCTCTATTCATCAAGTTATTTATGTCCTCACCGATGTGGCGGTTGCTATACAATGCCAAAAATTCCCCCAGAACTCGCAAACCCCCGCAGACAGGAAATCTTGCATCTGCCTAGAGAAATACAAGTGAACTACTCACCGTCAAGCGGGATACCGCTATGACGGGAGCTTCCAACTTCAACCGGAACAGCATCCAGCAAGATCGAAATCTTCCCAGGTTGACTTACATTCCGTCCATTGGCAGTAGCACTGGTTCCCAATGCCAAAATCCGCAAGGCTTCATCCCGAATGTTTTTCGCTGCATTGATATCTCTATCGTTATGGCTGTGACACTTAGGGCAATTCCAGTGACGAACATTCAGAGGCATGGATGATACTTTATGGAGACAATTATTGCAAGTCAAAGAGCTAGGGAAAAATCGATCAATTTCGATATATATCTTGCCTAGTTTTTCAGCTTTGTATTTGAGCATTGTTCCAAACATCCCCCATCCAGCATCGCTAATAGCTTTGGCTAGACAGTGATTACGTACCATACCTTTGACGTTGAGATTTTCTACTGCAATAACTTGGTTTTCGTCTACTATCTTGCGGGACAGCTTGTGCAGAAAATCGACCCGGACTCTCTTGATTCTTGAATGAACCTTGGCTACTAATTTCTTAGCCTTCTGCCTGGTGTTACTCCCTTTTTGTTTACGACTGAGTTTTTGCTGTTTGCGCTTCAGGTTGCGACTGTGTTTCTTGAGATGTTTGGGATTTGTATACTTGCTCCCATCACTGGTTACAGCAAAGTCAATCAGACCAACATCTAAGCCAATAGCCTTGCCCGACGCATTACTTTCCGGTGTTTCTAGCCCATCATCAACCAAGATCGAAGCATAGTATTTACCATCAGTATTTTTAGAAACAGTAACGGTTTTGACAGTGCCATCTAGTGTTCGATGAATTACGCAATGTACCTCACCAATGATTGGCAACTTGATGAAACTATCACCTACCTTGACATTCTGAGGATAACTAATGGATTGTTTTCCATGCTTTGATTTAAAACCAGGAAAACCGCCACGTTTATCAAAGAAGTTTTTGTAGGCAGTAGATAGGTTGAGAGCGACTACTTGAAGTGATTGAGAGTAAGCTGACTTTAACCAAGGATATTCTTTTTTGAGGCTTGGTAGCAGTCCTTGTATTGCACCTCTACTCAGTCCTTTGCCAGTATCTTTATAGGTTGCTTGGCATAAATTCAAGCTGTAATTCCAGAACCAACGACAACAACCGAAAGCACCCGCAAAATACGTCTGCTGCTCGGCTGTTGGGTAGATTCGGAATTTATAGGCTTGGTACATTATCAGTTTTCTACATCTCTGATAATATTATAGCAAGGATACCGAGGAAATGCAAGAAATTTGTTCGTTGGCTACAACTCACACGCCTTTCATCCCCCACTAACCGAGTACGGTATAGTGGGGGAATTCCCGTCTGCCTAGTTAAAATAAATCTATCTAAATACTTAAAAATATAGTTGAACTACCCACAGATGGAATACTTTAAGGTTAAAAAATTCCAAATTTCACCGTATTTAGGGGCAATTTCCACATTAATAGCAATTTTGGTGGGAGTTGGCATTTTAGACCGATCGGAACAAGAGCGATTTTTGGTGCACAACCGCGCTGAAACGCTCGATCGGCTCAGCACAGTCCGTTCTAAGCTAGAAGGCTCTTTGAATTCGCGGCTGTTTTTGATGCGCGGTTTGGTGGCTGACATTTCCCACAAGCCAAGCATCACCAAAGCCGAGTTTGCAGCCACTGCCAGAATTTTGCTAGCAAATCAAACCGGCATTCGCAACATCAGTTTAGTTAAAGGCACGACAATTGCTGACATTTATCCGCGGGAGGGAAATGAAAGGGCGATCGGGGTTGACTTGATGACGCTACCCAAACAGCGGCAAATGGTCAAAGATGCGATCGGCACCAGAAAAACTTTGCTTGCTGGGCCCGTGCAATTATTGGAGGGGGGCGTGGGCTTTGTGAGCCGATCGCCAATTTTTCTGACTCCCCCCAACGCCAAGCCCGAAACAGGAGTTTACTGGGGGTTGATCGGTGTGATCCTCGAAAAAAATGTCCTGCTTGAGGAAGCGGGACTCAACGATCCCTCGGCCAAGCTGCAATACGCTGTCCGGGGGAAAGACGCCAAGGGAGTGTCAGGCGAGGTGTTTTTCGGCGACAAGTCGATTTTTCAGAACAATCCGGTGGTGCTGGAAGTGATTTTGCCCAACGGTTCCTGGCAGTTGGCAGCAATTCCGGCGTCCGGATGGCCCGAGAATTCGCCCTGGCGCGGGTGGCTGCTGGGGGGAGGCGGCTTGCTGGCTGTTTTGAGCTCTGCGGTGGCGTTTAGCTGGGTGTACGGCCCATCGATGCTGCGCGCCAGCGAAGCTAAGTACCGGCAACTGGTGGAGAATGCTAACAGCATGATTGTGCAGTTAGACAGTGAGGGCAAGATTACTTTTTTTAATGAGTTTGCGGAAACTTTTTTTGGGTATTCACAAGCAGAAATAATTGGCAAAAGTGCGATCGGCACAATTGTAGATCCGGCCGATTTGTCGGAAAATCAGTTAGTCATAATGATTCGAGACTGTGTGGCCGAGCCGGACAAATACTTCAAACACGAGAATCAAAACATCCGCCGCAATGGAGAAAAAGTCTGGATAGCCTGGAGAAACAAACCTTTGCTCGATTCTCAAGGGCGATCGATCGGGCTGCTGTTCGTCGGTACAGACATTAGCCATCGCAAACAAGTTGAAATCGCCCTGCAAGCTTCAGAATCTGAACTTAGGGGTTTATTCGCTGCCATCGACGACATTATTTTTGTCCTCGATCGGGAAGGACGCTACCTAAAAATTGCGCCCACAAATCCCGAACTTTTGTACAAACTACCGGCGGAACTTCTCGGTCAAAAACTCAGCGATGTATTAGAGCCTGAAACAGCAGAATTTTTCATGGATAAAATTCGCAGCGCTGCCGCTACCAATCAACCCTGTACTTTTGAATACAACCTGAACACTGGCAGCCTGCAAAGATGGTTTATTGGCAAAATTGCACCGATGCAGGACAACAATTTCATCTTCGTCGGGCGCGACATTAGCGATCGCAAACAAGCTGAAATTGCCCTGCAAGCTTCAGAAGCAGAATTGCAGACTTTGTTTGCCGCCATGAACGACGTAATTTTTGTGATAGATATTGAGGGACGCTATCTAAAAATTGCCCCGACAAATCCCGAACTTTTGTACAAGCCACCGACGGAAGTTATCGGTCAAAAAATTAATCATATATTCGAGCCAGAAATAGCAGAATTTTTTTTGGAGCAAATTAATATCGCTGTCTCTACTAATCAAAGCTTGAGTTGTGAATATCACCTGGAAATTGGCAGCGAACAAAAGTGGTTTGCCGCTACCGTGGCGCCAATGCAGGAAAACGCAGTTCTGTGGGTGGCCCGCGACATTACCGAGCGCAAGCAAAATGAAAATTGGTTGACTGGTCAAAAACAAATTTTAGAAATGATTGCTCGGGGCGCAACTCTTGCCGATACTTTAAATACTTTAGTTAAACTTATCGAACAGCAATCAAAAGATGTCATGGGTTCGATTTTGCTTCTCGATAGAGACTGCAAACATTTTATGCACGGAGCCGCCCCGAGTTTGCCAAAAAGTTACAATGCTGCTGTTCATGGACTAGCCATCGGCCCGAATGTTGGTTCCTGCGGCACTGCTGTCTATCGCCGCCAACAGGTAATTGTTACAGATATTGCTACCGATGCTTTGTGGGCACCCTTTCGAGATTTAGCCTTGAGTGCTGGACTGGGAGCTTGTTGGTCTACTCCGATTGTCTCATCTGGCGGTCAAGTTTTGGGGACTTTTGCCATGTATTACGCCCAACCGCGCACTCCGGAGAATTTTGAACTGGAATTGATCGAATCAGTCAGGAATTTAGCCGGAATTGCGATCGAGCGCAAACAAGCAGAAGAAAGTCTTCAAAAATTGAATGAAGACTTAGAAAATAGAGTTGTGGAGCGCACATCGGAATTGAGCAAAGCTTTTGTTCAGTTGCAAACAGAAATTGCCGAACGCCAGGAAGCCGAGCAAGAATTGAGGGAAAGCGAGAGCAAATTTCAAAAGCTTTCGGCTAATTTGCCGGGAGTAATTTATCAATTTTTGTTGCGTCCAGATGGCTCTTTCAGTTTTCCTTACATAAGTCCTGCTTGCCGACAAATTTTTGAGTTGGAACCAGAATATGTGATGCAAAATCCGGCTTTTGCAAGTGATTTTATTCATTCCGAAGACAGCCAAAATTATGAGGAATCTATTATTATTTCAGCGCAAACTTTGCAACCTTTTCAGTGGGAAGGACGGATGGTGCTACCTTCGGGCAAGATTCGCTGGTTTCAGATAATTTCCCGTCCCGAAGCTAAGGAAAACGGCGATATTCTTTGGGACGGTATCATCACTGATATTACCGATCGCAAACAAGCTGAGTTAGCTTTGCAAGAAAGCCAGCAGTTTATTCAAAAAATTGCCTATGCTACTCCCGGCATTTTGTATCTTTATGACTTGGAAGAACAGCAAAATATCTATGCTAATTCTTCTATTGGTACGATTTTGGGATATACATCTGAAGAAATTCAAGTGATGGGTTCATCGCTGCTCCCTCAGTTAATGAACCCCGAAGATTTGCCGAAAATTTTGGAACATCACGCGAGCTTTGCAGGAATTGAAGATGGCGAAGTTCAGGAAATTGAGTACAGGATGCAGGCTGCGAACGGTCAATGGTTTTGGCTGCAAAGTCGGGATAGTATTTTTAGCAGAAATTCTCAGGGTCAGTCAAAGGTAATAATTGGATTTGCCCAGGATATTACTACTCGGAAACAAGCTGAGCAAGCTCTGCGACTAAGCGAGGTGCGAGAAAGAGAAAGAGCTACAGAGCTAGAGTCGGCGCTGTTGGAATTGCGCTCTACTCAATCTCAGCTCATTCAAACTGAAAAAATGTCTTCTTTGGGGCAGTTGGTTGCAGGGATTGCCCACGAAGTTAATAATCCGGTTAATTTCATTCACGCTAACATTGCTTATCTCCACCAGTATACTACGCAGTTGTTGGATCTGGTGACTCTTTACGAAGATCAGTATCCCGAACCTAATCCAAAAATTGTCGATCGCATCGAAGAGATTGATTTGGATTTTATGGCTGATGATTTAAAAAAAATTGTGGGTTCGATGCAGGTAGGAACCGATCGCATCCGGCAAATTGTCCTGTCGCTGAGAAATTTCTCGCGGCTGGACGAAGCGGGAATGAAGCCGATCGATATTCACGCCGGAATTGACAGCACTTTGTTGATTTTGCAGCACCGCTTGAAGAGTCACGACAGGCGCCCGGAAATTGAAGTAATCAAGGAGTTTGGTCAACTGCGCCTTGTCGAATGCTACGGGAGCCAGCTAAATCAGGTATTTATGAATATTCTGGCTAATGGAATTGATGCGATTGAAGAACGATATCACAAGTTATCACTTACAGAACCACAGCCTCATAGCGGTCGGATTGTTATTTGCACTCGTCTGACGCCGCAAAACACGGTCATCGTCAAGATTTCCGACAACGGTACGGGTATTCCGCAGGGGATAGTCGAGCGCATTTTTAACCCGTTTTTTACGACAAAAGATGTGGGGAAGGGTACGGGGTTGGGAATGTCTATCGCGCACTCGATTGTGGTAGAAAAGCACAAGGGCAAAATTGAGTGTAGTTCAGAAATCGGAGGCGGAACTACTTTTGCGATCGAAATCCCGATCGGCAAAACCTATCAGTAGTAAGGTGTGTGGATTTTCCATTTTTCGATTTGAGATTGACTCCACAGTTATTGTAGGGTGCGTGAGCTCATAAGACAAGAGTGCAAAAATCCTAGAAGGGCGTAGCATTTGGACATAAAATCTTAGGTTTAACCGA
>NZ_JAUBOJ010000422.1:0-6017 GCF_036700185.1 Microcoleus sp. BM001215392
CTGATTGACCCAAGGGGTAAAGCAGGAACACCGATACAAACACGGCTATAGGGCCTGTGAATGCCAAGGCGTTGTAGGGGCGGATGCCGACTAAACGGGAGATTTCGATCTGACGCAGGCAAAAGCCGATCAGTGCGAAAGCGCCGTGGAGGGCGACAAATGCCCACAGTCCACCGAGCTGGAACCAGCGGGTAAAGTCCCACTGTGCTTCGGGGCCCCACAAAAACAGCAGGGAGTGTCCGAGGCTGTTGGCTGGGGTGGAGACTGCGACGGTGAGGAAGTTGGCTCCTTCGAGGTAGGAACTTGCCAAACCGTGGGTGTACCAGGAGGTCACGAAGGTGGTGCCGGTCAACCAGCCACCGATCGCCATGTAGGCGCACGGGAATAGCAGGATGCCAGACCAACCTACGAAGACGAAGCGATCGCGCTTGAGCCAGTCGTCGAGTACATCAAAGATGCCTCTTTCGGTCTGGGCGCGTCCGACTGCGATTGTCATAGCGATAAAATCCTTTTACTTGTTAAAAGACCAAGGTTTCTAATTAAAGTTAACATAACTATATATTATAAGTTCATTAATTTTCAACTAGAAGGGCAGGAGTTGATACAGAATCACTTCGCTGGGGCGATCGCGCCACCGATGTGTGACACACAGGTGGGCGAGTTGAATTAAAATTTGGCTTTAAGGCTGTTTAATCTTATGACTGCAAAAACAATGACCTCGATCGATTCTGTCCTGCGCTCGGAGGTTTTGGGCTCCCGGCGCTTCAGCAATTACTGGTGGGCGACGGTTGTCAGCATTGGAGGGACGGGTTTCCTGCTGTCGGGCATTTCCAGCTACTTGCACGTGAACCTGCTGCCTTTTTCTGACCCAACTAAGCTGATTTTCATCCCTCAAGGCATCGCGATGGGTTTCTACGGTGTCTGCGGCGTGCTGTTGGCGCTTTACCTGTGGCTGACTATTCTCTGGGATGTGGGCGGCGGATACAATGAGTTCGATCGCCAAACCAGTAACATTCGGATCTTCCGTTGGGGATTTCCCGGCAAAAACCGCAAACTTGATTTTACTTGCAAGACATCCGATGTGCAATCTGTGCGGGTGGACATTAAAGAAGGTCTCAGTCCCCGCCGCAGCATTTACCTCAAGCTCAAAGACCGCCGTCAGTTTCCCCTGACTAGAGTCGGACAGCCGATTGCTTTGTCTCAGGTGGAAAATCAAGCTGCCGAATTGGCTAGATTTTTGCAAGTTCCCCTAGAAGGACTGTAGAGATTTGGGATTTGGGATTTTCCATTTTAGATTGGTAATCTCTTGTAGGGTGAGCATTGCGCACCAAATGGATAAATTTAGGGTGCGCCTCGGTGTGCACCTTACCTGGTTTAGTGAAAGTAGAAAATACAAATGCAAATGCAAATCAAAATTCAGCGGTGGTTGTTCTCACTTTTAATAATTGGTGCGCTGTTTGTCGGGGGATGCGGTAGTTCCCCTGCTGCGACCAACTCAACTCCGACGAATCCGGCGTCTGGTGAAAATATTTCTTTGTCTCCACCTCCTTCTGAACCGGCGCCTGCTGCTGTGGCGGCGTCTGCACAATTTAATAATTTGCCGCGCTTGACCCAAAAAGCAACGGTGGTGATGACGGTTAAAGGTGTTCCAATTACGATCGAACTCGACGGCACAAATGCGCCAATTACGGCGGGGAATTTTGTCGATTTGGTTCAGAAGGGAGTCTACGACGGGCTGGTATTTCACCGAGTGGTGCGAGAACCTCAGCCTTTTGTGGTTCAGGGCGGCGACCCTCAAGGTAAAGACCCTAAATTTCCTACGGCGCGACTGGGAACTGGGGGTTTTATTGACCCGAAAACATCTGTCGAACGCAGGATTCCTCTGGAAATTAAGGCTAAAGGTGCACCGAACCCGACTTACAGCCAAACCCTAGAACAAGCTGGGATTGCTCAGAAACCCGTGTTGGTTCACAGTCGCGGGGCTGTGGCCATGGCTCGATCGCAAAGTCCTGATTCGGCTTCTTCTCAGTTTTACTTTACTTTGACCGATGTGCCGTTTTTAGATGGTAGCTATGCGGTTTTTGGTTACGTTAAGCAAGGGATGGATGTTGTTGATAAAATTCAAGCGGGCGATCGCATTGAAAAGGCCACTGTTACTCAGGGTTTGGAAAATTTTAAGGCTGCTAGTTAGTCAGTTGACAGTTGACAGTTGACAGTTGACAGTTGGGAGGAAAGCAGTAGTTATTGGTTATTGGTAAGTAACAAGCCAAAACTAATACCTGATAACTACGCATCAACAACCAACAAGTAATATATTACGCATCAAAAACCCACAAGTAATATATTACAAATAACTCATCAAAACTAACGAATAACTACTGCCTTCTACCTGATACTTATGGATGTTGTCGTTACTGGAATTGGTCTTGTTTCGGCTTTGGGGAGTCTGGAAAAGAGCTGGATAAGACTGTTGGCTGGGGATTCGGGGATTCGGCAACATCAACCTTTTTTAGAACTTGAACCTCGACCTTTGGCTTTGATTGGGACAAAACCAGCCGATTTAATAACTTTAATTCGGCTGGTTTTGGCAGATGCTGTGCAAGATGCTAATTTGATTTTGCCGATTCCTGATTGCGGGATTGCGATCGGTTCGAGCCGAGGATTTCAGGGAAATTTGGAACAGTTGGCAAGAGAAGGAAGTTCGGCAACGGATTTTGTAACGCATTTAACGGATGGACTGAAGAAGTCCGAGGGAAGTTCGGCAACCGATTCTGTAACGGATGTCAGGCAGAAGGAAGAAGGAACAGGGAAGAAGGAAGAAGGAAGAGAATTCCCAATTCCCGATTCCCAATTCCCAATTCCCGATTCCCGATTCGTGAATTTTTTGCCTCACATGGGGGCGATCGCGGCGGCGAGGGCAATTGGCTCGACGGGGCCTGTGCTGGCGCCGATGGCTGCTTGTGCTACGGGCATACAGTCGATCGCCCGCGCTGTTGATTTAATCCGCACCGGAGAGTGTCAGCGGGCGATCGCAGGTGCTGTAGAAGCGCCAATTACACCCCTGACTGTGGCTGGATTTAACCGGATGGGTGCTTTGGCAAACACTGGCTGCTATCCGTTTGACGAAGATCGGGAAGGCTTTGTACTCGGTGAAGGCGGGGCTTTATTTGTCTTAGAATCGGCTGAGTTGGCAAGCCGTCGCGGTGCTAAAATTTACGGTCGAATTTCCGGTTTTGGGTTGACAAATGATGCAACTCATGCTAACTCGCCAGAGTTGGGCGGGAAAAGTGCGATCGCGGCGGTAAATCAATGTTTGAAACGCAGCAATTTAGTCGCGGTTGATATAGATTTTATTCACGCTCACGGTACTGGAACTGATTTAAATGACCGACACGAAGCGCTGTTAATTCAGAAATTGTTTGACCCAGAAGTTGCTGTTAGTTCGACTAAGGGGGCTACTGGTCATACTTTGGGAGCTTCGTCCGCTTTGGGCGTGGCTTTTTGTTTGATGGGTATTAAATCGCAGATGTTGCCGCCTTGCGCGGGCATGAAAAAACCGGGTTTTGATTTAGATTTTGTGACGTTTGCCCGATCGGCTATTGTGAGCAATGTGGTTTGTTTGAGTTTTGGCTTTGGCGGGCAGAATGCTGCGCTCGTTTTATCTCGGGAGCGTTAATTTTTGGCAATGAAAGTCGATCGGCATTTAAATCGCATTCTCTATCTACAGATCGAATCTGGTGGGGCGTCGGAGAGGGCGATCGCACATCCAGTTTAAATTTGAGATACACTATCATATTTATGTATTTTAGTCAATTGAGTGATAATTTTGGTGATATTGGTGCTGCTATGCGAGTTTTCCCCTGCATCCGGCGGGTAAATCTTCCCTCACAACCGCTGGCGTGCTAGAACATCAAGGCAGATCCAAGCAGTATTGTATTTTATTCCAGCACCGATGCCGATCGGCGAAGATATAAGAAAGAAATTGTTTCAATTAAGCCTCAGGTATTTTCACATGGATATGGCATCTCATCGATTTATGTCTTATTTTGAACCTCTTCAAGCCGCTCACCTGTGCGAAATAGCTGTCTTGGAGACTTTTCCTGAGGAGACGCTGGTTTTTGAAGAAGGAGAAACAGCAGATTTTTTATATCTAGTTTTAGAAGGTGAAGTCGAGTTTAGCAAGCGGGTTGAAAATAATAAATATCAAACTATTGCTGTCGCCAAACCAGACGATTTTTTTGGGGAACTCGGAGTTTTAGACGGAGAGCCGCGCAGTGCTAGAGCTGTCGCAGTTGGCGGCTCCACTTTGGCAAAACTAGGTCGCGAAGAACTAATAGCAACTCTCCAGTTGGCTAAAGGCAGTTCCGTACTGGAAATGTTTAGTTTCATTATTAAAAACTTGCGCTCTACTACAGATCAATATGTTAGCCAGTTCGTACACAAACAAAAAATGGTTTTGGTAGGAGAAATGGTGAGCACAATTATTCACGATTTTAAAAGTCCTTTTACTGGCATTAAACTCTCCAGCGAAATGCTCAAAGAAATGCACCCTGATGAGGAAACTCAGGAGTGGTGCGAACTGATTCAATTGCAGGTGCAGCGAATGTTGGGGATGGCTGAGGAAGTATTGGAGTTTTCGCGCGGTAACTCGGCATTAAATAAAAAACCAGTTAATCTCACCCAAACATTGCATCAGTTTGAAAAGTTAAACAGAGTTTATTTTGAGGCGGCAAAAGTAGATTTGGTGCTGCGCGCAACAGAAGTAATAGTGGAAGCGGACGAAAATAAAATTTTGCGGGTTTTGCAAAATTTAGTTGGGAATGCTGTTGAAGCTTTTGGCGGGCGCGGAGGTATTGTTGAGATTGCTATCGGACAAAGCGAAAAGTGGGCAGAAATTAGCATTTACGATAATGGCCCGGGGATTCCGGCGGCAATTAAGGAAAAGTTATTTGAACCTTTTGTGACTTATGGGAAGCGGACTGGTACTGGTTTGGGAACGGCGATTGCTAAGTCTATTGTTGATGCTCATAAAGGGGAAATTAGTTATGAGTCGGAAAACAAAAAAGGGACAAGTTTTTACATCCGGTTGCCGAAATCCTAAGCGAGCAGAGTCTTTTAATTCGGTATGCGGATATATACCCTTTCCATGGAAAGATGAGGGATGTCTGGTAATGGGTAATGGGGAAAAGTTGACAGCTCGCCCCCCTGTAGCCGAAAGGTTGGCCGCTTGAGGGCACTTGATAAAGGAAGGAATAGGATTGGAGTAATGAATAGTCTGATTTTAATTGCTCGCTACAATGATTCCGGCTTTAAATCAATTCTTTGTGGTAAATCTCAGTAAGCTGTTCCACATTTAAATTGTATGTTTTGGGGAGGCTCTGAGCAAAATTCCACCAGAGTGGGATTATTTGTGCAGTTGAAATTTAAATTCAGAGCGAGCTTGCCTGACTGATGCTATTAACTATTAATTGAGAGGTAAACCGCAGACAAAGCCTGATTGACCCTGGTAGATAGCCTGAGGGGAGAACGGATGAATAGCAATTAAACTTTACTATATAACCAGCGATCAATCTAGTATAATTGGATTAATAAACTGCTAAAAATCTGATGCCAGTTACTATTCAAACCTTACCCGCAGAGGTGATCGATTTAATTGCCGCCGGCGAAGTGATTGACTCGATCGCCGCTGCGGTACGAGAATTAGTTGAAAATTCTCTGGATGCTGGCGCAACTCGCATCGTTGTGTCTGTTTGGCCCCAACAGTGGCGGGTGCAAGTTGCTGATAACGGTACGGGAATGGATCTGGAAAATTTGCAGCAGGCGGCTTCGCCTCACAGTACGAGCAAAATTACCACGGAAGCAGACTTGTACAAAATTGCTACTTTGGGATTTCGCGGGGAAGCTTTGCACAGTTTGGCTCAGTTGGGATGTTTGGAAGTTTTGAGCCGATCGAACGATCTGGGATTGGGCGATTTTTGCGAACATCGAGAGTCTGCGGAAACCCCCCCCAGCCCCCC
>NZ_JAUBOJ010000423.1:0-5998 GCF_036700185.1 Microcoleus sp. BM001215392
CTCGTGCCATTGATGATGTTTGGAGAGTTATTAGTGCCGCTTGGAGTGTTGGTTAAGCCAGCAACGAAGATGTCGCGGCTATTGGTGTCTCCCGGCACGAGGTTGGAGGCATCAGATGCAAATGCTACTCTCTGCCCGTCAGCGGAGATGGAGGGGATGTAAGAAAGAGCATTCCCCTGATTGCCGGCTTCGCCAACAGAGACGCGGGTGGTGGTGTTGGTTGACAAATCCCGCACGAAGATGTCTTCTTTACCGTTAGTGTCCCCCGGCACAAGATTGGATGCCTCAGATGAAAACGCGACAAACCGCCCATCATCTGAGATGGAGGAGAAATTGGAGCCATCGTTCGCCTGAAGGCCGGCTGAGTCAACAGAGACGCGGGTGGTGGTGTTGGTGAGCGTGTCGCGCACGAATATATCGCTGGAATTGTTAGTGTCTCCGGGCACAAGGTTGCTCGCATCAGATGAAAATGCCACAAACCGCCCGTTGGCTGAGATCGAGGGCTTGGAGCAGTCGCCGTTCCCCTGAAGGCCGGCGGCTGAAACAGAGACGCGGGTGGTGGTGTTGGCGAGCGTGTCGCGCACAAAGATATCGTCGTTATTGTTAGTGTCCCCCAGGACGAGGTTGGATGCCTCAGATGAAAACGCCACAAACCTCCCGTCGTCTGAGATGGAAGGGTTGGAGGAGTGGTTGATCGCCTGAAGGCCGGCCGCGGAAACAGAGACGCGGGTGGTGGTGTTGGTGAGCGTGTCGCGTACGAAGATGTCGCTGCGATTGTTAGTGTCCCCCGGCACGAGGTTGGGGACATAAGATTCAAACGCTACAAACCGCCCGTTGGCTGAGAGTGAGGGAACGAAGAAGCCAATCAGCACACCGCCGTTCCCTTGATTTCCCGCTGAATCTACAGAGATGCGCGTGGTGGTGTTGGTTGACAAGTTGCGCACGAAGATGTCGCTGCGATTGTTAGTGTCCCCCGGCACGAGGTTGGGTGCAAAAGATGTAAACGCCACAAGCCGCCCGTCGGCTGAAATGGAGGGACTGCCGGAAGTCTCGTTTCCTTGATTGCCGGCTGAGTCTACAGAAACGCGGGTGGTGGTGTTGGTTGACAAGTCGCGCACGAAGATATCGCTGCGATTGTTAGTGTCCCCCGGCACGAGGTTGGATGCCTCAGATGAAAACGCGACAAACCGCCCGTCGGCTGAGATGGAGGGGATCTGGGAAATGCCGATCGCCTGATTGCCTGCTGAGTCTACAGAAACACGAGTAATAGTCATAAATCCTCACCCTAAAATTGCAAATTTGGTCAATTGTCGATCGCTCTTTGAGATCAAAACCAACAGACATCTCAATAATTCTTGTGACACAGGCAGGATGCCTGTTGAAAACTTGGTTTTTTGGAGAAATCTAACAGTCACAAAAAACCAAATTACGGCAGCGGTACAAAAGTATAACCTGTATTTCCTCCGGGTTTAACTTGCACTAAAGTTGCCTTACCCGCGCGATCGCCCGTTGGCAAAAATTTCACGTTCTCGCTCGCCCCTGTTGCAGAAAAACTGGGATTTCTGAGCGCTTTTTGTAAGTCCAAGCGCGTATTGCTTTGCTGCAAACCGGCAATAATCGCTTGAGCGGCATCATAACTGGTTGCTGTCCGCCAATTCACTATTCCTCCCCACCGCTGGCGCGCATTTTCTGGGAAGGGATTGCCGGGATTCGTTTCGGGATGCCAGGGAACGGACAATACTAACCCGTTAATGTCGTTTTGTCCTTCTTTTAATGTTTGAATTGTGTACAGCGTACTGCTGCTGTAAAGCGCCAATTTGCCTTGATTGGCGCGGGCTAGCTCGATCGCGCGATCGATGCGATCGATCTGGGGAGCTAGCATTAACCCTTGTGCGCCGAGGCCCGCAGCATCCGCGATCGCATTTTTAGGATTAAATGTTGGTGCTCCGAAGTCACAGACTGTAGGTACTAATTTGCCACCGGCTGCTAAAAAGGAGGCGACAAATTCATCTTTTGACAGCAGGTTCTCGGTAGATTGAGAGTCGTAACAGAAGGCAATATTGGTTTTGCCGGCTGTTTCAACTACATATTTTGCCAGGGGAACCGCCATCGAACTCAGGGTAGGTACTGTCCGAAAGATGTAGCTGCCAAATCCTGATAAGTTCTTCGTCGAACTTGTTGGCGTCACCATCACCAGTTTTTCTTGCTGATAAATTGGAGCGGCCGCTAAAGATGCCTCGCTGGAGTTGTGTCCGATTACGGCTAGAGTTTTCGGGTCGTTTGTTAATGCTGCTGCCACTTGCTTCGCAACTTCTGGGCTGTTGTCATCGCTGACAATTTCTACTTGCAATCCCGCCGCTTTTATGCCTCCTTTCAAGTTAATTTCATCTTGAGCTTGGGCGACTCCTCGGAGGATTTCTTGCGCTATATTGGGGTTGGTGGCAATGGGTACGCTAACGGCAATTTTTAAGGGAGTGCGATCGCTCGCTATAGCATTATTCAAATAGATGACTGTTTCCGGATCGTTGCGATTTTGTTGCAGCGATGCTTGAAATTGTTTGGCAGCTTCTTTGTAATCTCCTTTGGCAAAAGCTTTAACAGCGGCTTGCTTTTCTGCGGTTGTTGCTGATGCAACTAAAATCTTGTCTCCCAAACTGATTCGATTGGCGATCGGGCTGGATTTTTTTTGAGACAACCCATTCAATAAATAGGGAACCAATTGGTATGTCCCCCACGCAACTAAACCCAACACCAGAATAAAAACGATCGGTGGCAGACTCCTTTTGTCTTTCACAACTTGGCTCATATTATCCTCCTTAAATTTAGCGGTCGAAATGGGATTTTTGCCGTGCGGGACGCGAGCAGCGCATCCTACCCCAGGTCTGATTATCAACGACATTTATTAGACCTTTTTATGTAGCCCCAAAATATAGTTTTTAGGCCCGACTTTTTGTGGCTACAGCGATGTTCCTGACGGTTGTCTCTAGTTTCTAGACTGTGATTCCATTGCGGTTGGCTGTTGTCGTCAAGATATACTCAACTTGAGCCGGAGTTAGAGTCGGATTGGCATTCAAAACTAAAGCCGCTACACCAGCTACGTGAGGGGCTGCCATGGATGTGCCGTTAAAGGTTTTGTATGTGTTATTGGGAGTTGTAGAATAGATATCTACTCCCGGTGCAACGAGGTAATCTAAAGGTCGGAAGCCTGCAAGGTCAGAGGATTTATACATTCTGTTATTTTTGTCAATTCCTCCCACGGCTATTCCGAAGCGAGTGGCATTAATAGCTGGATAGTCTGGTTGAGGAGAACTCTCATTTCCGGCTGACATGACAACAACAACTTTTTTGTCTGTGGCGTACTGAATTGCGGCGTCTACCAAAGGTTGAGGCCTAGTATCACTTCCCAAGCTGAGGTTAATGATATTAGCTCCATTATCGACAGCATAGCGAATTCCAGCAGCAACATCACTCCAACTCCCTGTAGCAAATTTCGGCAATACTCTGACAGGCATAATCTTGGCATTGTAGGCAACTCCCGTGATGCCAAAATCATTGCGTTCCGCGGCGATTATACCTGCTACGTGAGTCCCGTGACCGCTGAGAGACTCATCCATCGGATTGTTATCATTAGACACAAAATCCCAACCCCCGATATCATCAATAAATCCGTTGCGATCGTCGTCAATGTTGTTGTTGGGAATTTCACCCGGATTCCGCCAAATATTGCCATCTAAATCGGGATGCGTGTAGTCAACACCGCCATCGACGACAGCTACTACGATGCCATTTCCTGTAATTCCCCGCTCCCAAATTTCCGGCGCATCGATCGTGTCTCGTCCCCAATTATTCCCACCCAAATTTGGAACTGCTGGGAAGGAATTTGGACTGTTCAGCGCCCGGGAAACTGCTGCATTTGCATCCACCAAACCGTATCCGTAAATGTTGTTAAAACCCGTAACAGATGTTGTGGCGGCGATAGTCAGGTTGTAATTTGTAGATTCCTGGAAAAAGTTATAAACTCTGACATAGTAAGTCCCTGGATTGAGACCTAACAAATTAATGTTTTCTGGTGTGCTGTCGTAGTTAAAAGACTTGCCAATAACTTCATCCCACTCAAAGATACCGTTGCGATTATTATCTTGAATTATCTGTAAGTCAGCATCCGCTCTCAAACCGTCAAGACGCAAGGTTAAATCGCTATTGCTGTTAAGAGTAAATCGGTAAAAATCATCGGAATCGCCAACTCCGACAAAATCGCTTAAGTTGACCCTGCCGTTTTCAACGCCAACAACATTTCGAGCAGTTGCTAAGGTGTTGTCTGGGTAGGATAAATTTAACTGACTTGCTGTTCTGGTTCCTGTTAGCGGATCTGTGTCGCCAGCGAGAGCATCTGAGTTGGATATTGGGGCAGATGTAGCACTGGCGACTTGATTGTTGGTCGAGAAACTGAGGCTGTCGCTGGCTTTTGGTACTAGAAAATCTGCTATTTGTTGTGGTTCGCCGATCGCACTGGCTGTCAAACGATCCGCATCAAAGCCGTTGCTGGGAACGCTTCCGCTAAATTGACTGGGTGCCGTCAAAAAATCAAACTGACCGCTGTTACCAAAGGTGGTTAAGGGTGCTGTTAGCTGCTGTTGGCGATCGCTTCCAAGTATACCTGTGCTTTCCATAAATTTGCTCCTGTTAATTTTAGATTCACTTTGGTTTAAGGAATAATACTTGATTTGAAAGTAATTAGTATTATTACAGAGGCGAGATGATACGTCTATTCATAAATTCATTACCTAAAGTCATAAAAGTCATAACCCCAAAGTCATAAAAGTCATATTTTGAATCATTGGGGATTTATGCAGTACAAAAACGGTTGGGTTCGTAGTGCGGACAACAGTCCGCAACATGAAAGCGGACTGAAGTCTGCACTACTAACCTATATGATGGCGGTTAATCGAGATGATTGAGAATCACTAAACTGGCGCACCGTACCGCTACGGCTAATTCGATCGCCCAAACAGGATAAAATCACTGCGATCGATCGCACCACCAGTCACTTTATTCACAGTAGCCAACAGTTGACCGTTCCCAGAAATCGCGATCGCACCTGCATTAGCGCTTTGGGTAATAGTGAGTTGAGCAAAAGTTAAATCGCCCGCTAACACTAGCAAATCTTCACCTTTAGTGAAATCAGCAATCACATCGCTGCCTTCACCTGCGGTTAAAATAAAACGATCGCGCCCAACCCCACCAATCAGAAGATCGTTACCCAAACCACCAGTCAAAGTATCATCACCATCGCCGCCACAAATGCTGTCGCTGCCGCGATCGCCCAACAGCAGATCGTTACCAGTACCCCCCACCAGAACATCGTTTCCCTTGCCGCCATAGAGCGTATCGTTGCCCTCTGAGCCGCTAACTGTATCGGCACCATCTCCCCCGTTCAAGCAGTCGTTACCCTCAGCCCCCACCACAGTGTCATTGCCTTTGTCGCCCCAAATCGAGTCATCGTCTTTGCCGCCGATCGCCACATCATCGCCTTTACCTGCGAAAATGATATCGTCGCCCGCATTGCCGTTGAGGTAATCATTGCCTCTGCCGCCAAACAGCAAGTCTCTGTCTGCATTCGGCCCGAGCGGCACATTGCTGGGCCGCCCGCCGTAAATATTGTCGTTACCGCTTTCGCCTAGCAGAATGTCGTCGCCGTTGAAACCGTCGATCGCGTCGTTGAGATTGCTTCCAACAAGCAAATCGTTGCCGTCAGTGCCGTTGAAAGTGCGATCGACTGAATTCGGCCCGGGAATTGAATCGATCGCAGGTAGGGCGATTTCGTCGCAAGTGCGATCGGCATTGCCGCCGACAATGGTGTCAGGGTCAACAAAAGTTGGACTCGGAGTTTCCGTTGGACTTGTTACTGGAGTTGGACTTTCCGTCGGAGTCGGAGTTGTTACCGGAGTCGGACTTTCCGTCGGAGTCGGACTTGTGACTGGAGTCGGACTTGTGACTG